>JALWHQ010000389.1 GCA_026983525.1 Anaerolineae bacterium
ATACACGATCGCGCCTCGCTGTCGGGCCAGTTCATCATGAAGTTCATCCAGATTGGCGCACACTTTGGTCCCCAACTCCACCTGCGACTGCAACAACTCCGGTTTGACCTCCCGATCGATGATCATGCCCTCTTCGTTGAGAAGCTGGGTGATGTACGATTTCAACTCCCGCGTGTCCGGGTCAATGATCTGATACTCCTCCTCCACACCGATGGTCAGGGAGGGAGGCTGCATCGCGGGCATAATGGCCTCCGAGAATGGGTGCATTCAGGGATATGCAACAGAAACGCTTGACGTCCGATTAAAAAAAGACGCCCTCAGCGGGCGTCAACAACGATTACCCCTCGTTGGGATCCACGTAGCGCAAAGGAAAGGGATGTTCTCTTGATGTGAGCAATTCGCCATTGCGTTCGACCCGCACCTCAAGCATGTATTGCTCATCGGGCCGAGGCGGCTTCTTCAGATGCATGGTGATAGAAATATAGGGTTCTCGCCAATCGATCAGGAGCATGTCGGTGACTTCAACCCCCTCTGCATCCCGACAGATCAATTCCACCATCACCGGGGTGGCGAAAGAGGTCAATTGCACCCGCACCCACAATTTCGACAGATCCGGATAGGGATAGACCGCGATGCGCTCCACCTCCAACGCTGGTTTATCGAATCGAAAGGTTAAGCCCTTGGCCATTTCTTGCTGGGCGGTGGTAATCTGACAGCTGCTCATGGGTGACTCAAAGGATAAAGTGTGTTGAGGAGGCGAGGTTGTCGCTTTAGGATAGGTGACGCATCTCGGTAGGACAGTCAACGGGAGCGAATGGGAGTCGAACCCACCGCGGACGTCTCCGCGACGCCCGCCACCGGTTTTGAAGACCGGGACGCCCACCGGGACGCATCCGCTCCCATGTTGGTGCAATACTACCCGGAAAAAAGTTTTTGGTCAAGGTCGCGTTTTCCCCTTTTTGGCGCGCGCCAACGGACAGCCAGGTTGACGAAGCGCACAAGGGGCGTCGCGTCTTGGCATTGGCTGCGGATGCGATCAGTTTGAATGATCTTGGTGTCTGAGCCATCCTGGCCTACAATGTTTTTATGACGCTCAATGAACGACGTTTGATCCGCATCCTTGCACTTTACGCGTTGTTTCTACTGGCGCTGCATCTGTTGGCGTCCCAATTGCCTCTGTCGTGGGCCTTTTTCTGGTACCCGCAAAAACTGGTCGGCCCGGGCGGAAGGTTGGCGCCAGCGGAATGGCTTTGGGGACTGTACCCTTACACCTACGCGGCCCGTTGGCTCCAGTTCTTTCTGGCCGCTACAACAGCCATTCTTACTGTCTGGTTGGGGTTTGGTCGCCAGATGACGATTGCAGCCCCTCCATTTCCTCGACGCAGACGCTGGCAATTGCTCATCGCCGCACTCTCGTGGCCCTTGTTTTGGTTCGGCCGCACCGTGCACACACGCTGGGGCGATGCTTACATCCTGGTGAAGGGAATCGCCCACCCGGACATGCGACTTACCTACAACTGGCAAGCCCCCCTCGCCACATTTCTTCACGCCAAGCTGTTTCAGGTGGGGGAATCCCTGTGGCAATGGTCCGACGCTTTACCCGCTTATTGGATCCTCTCAAGCCTGGCTGGTGTGATCGCCGTGTGGGTGTTGTTGCAGTTGGCAGAAGCCATCGGGCGAACCAACCTGGAACGATGGGTGATTTTCGGGGGGATGATCACGTTGGGGAGTGTTCAGCTCTTTTTTGGATACCCGGAAAATTACACGTGGATCAGTTTGGGCATGTTGATCTTTTTCTGGCTGGGATGGCGTTTTCTACAAGGCGAAGGATCGGTTTGGGCGCCGAGCATCGTCCTCGCCATCTCCCAGGGGTTTCATCCCGCCACATTGTTCTTGCAACCAGCGTTGTGGTTTCTGGCCTGGTGGGGATGGCGGCATCAAACCCGGCCGCTTTGGGAGATGCTCCTGGCAGTGATCCTACCTTCGACAGTAGTGCTCATCGGTGTCATCGCACTGATGACAGCTGGCGGCCATGGTTTGGCCGCGTTTCTTGGTCCCGAAGCGCCCGGGGGCGGGGATCATCGCTGGTGGGTGCCATTCACGCAGCCACAGGGGGATTGGGAATATTATACGATGTTTTCTCGCGGCCATCTCATGGACATCTTGAATGAGCAGTGGCTAACCCAACCTTTTACACTCCTCAGCCTTGCGCTCATCCTCCTGTTCCACAAACGCGCATGGCCGCGAGATGCATTTTCCAGATTCATGATGCTGGCAGCGGCGGCATTGCTTTTCTTGATCTTCACCTGGAATCCCGACTATGGAGGCCAGCGAGACTGGGATCTTTTTTCCATCGCCGCCTGGCCATCCACCTTGCTCATGACCTACTGGTTGACGCGTTCCCTGGGCGAACCTGCTTTATTCAGAGCTGGAGGGTTGCTTATCGCCAACCAGCTCCTTTACTCAGCGATCTGGATCTATTCCAACACACGCCCTTGGGATTGGCCAACATGAGGCAATCGCTCCCAGCGTAGCATGTTCAGCTTACTCGACGGAGTGATACTCATCCCGCACCGCAATCCATCTCCAACCATGATACCAAGCTTAACTCGTCGCCAATTTCTCCAACTTGGAGCCCTGACCGCGCTGTCGGGCGTCGCCATCACAACCGGACTCATCACGTTGGCGAATCAGTCCGGCGAACTTAGCATCGAACGCGTGCAGATGCCCATCCCAAACCTACCGCCAGCTTTTGAAGGTTTCACCATCGCCCAACTCTCTGACATCCACCTGCTGCCATACACCCGTCCCACCTTCATCCGCGCGGTAGTGTCCGCCACCAATGAGTCCGCTCCCGACGTGATAGTCTTGACCGGCGATTATGTCTGGCGCGAAGTCGAAGCCATGGATGAACTCGCGCCCATTCTCGCCGAACTCA
>JALWHQ010000390.1 GCA_026983525.1 Anaerolineae bacterium
CTTCTTGCTCACGGCCAACCTCCCTCAGATGGGTTGGCCTGCCGGCAGGCACTTGCCTATACTCATTCACGGACGTCCGTGCGCAGAAGGGGAGTGTACTGATCAGCATCACTCGCCCTTGCCGCATGTTGCTCCCACCGTAGCACAATATGCGTTGACGGGGCTATCCCTTTTAATTGACCAAACGCGGCAAAACGTTGACTAACTGAACGGAGGCCGAAAAATGGCGCGCAGGAAGCAACCCTCGCCGGAGGCAAAGGACGCATTCGGCAAACTGCTGACAAACTGGATAGAGAAGTCGGGGTTAACGAAAAAGGAATTGGCAGATCTTGCAGGAGTGACTCCCTCTTACATAAGCCACATGGTGAGTAAACGAGACAAAGTACCCTTATCGGAAACGTGGGCGGCCATCATTATCGCACTGTATGCAGCATTCAAGCAGAGAGGAACTCCGTGGAATCCTCTGGAAGTGCAAATGGCAACCGCTTTCGCCAATCTGCAGTGGGAAGAGGTTCATCAAGAGTTGAAGAAATCCCCGGTCTTCACCACCTGGGCAGTAAGACAAGCCAAAGTTGACTGGAGAATCAAGAAACCGCCCAGGGATGAAATCCTGGCCTGGTGGAATTTGGCCCGGCCGCGACCTGTCCGTCCCCGCTTCCCTGATGTCCCGCTCTTTCAGGTGAAACGCGCCGCACTTGAGGACTTGGTCTCTTCTGTGACGGCGATGAGAGATGCCTATCATCCTGAGAAGCCACTGGTTATCCTATGGGGAGCGGCAGGAATGGGGAAGACGACGTTGGCTTACCAAGTATGTCAGCATCCTCACGTAAAAGAGACCTTCCTCCACGGCATAGTGTGGCTGGACCAGGAGAGCATGCTGCGTCGAGGAGGCGGGACCGGTGACCCTATGGCCATCGAGGTCATGGCGGCAGAGGCGTGCGCACAGGTAGGTCTGTCCCGGAAAAAAGAGACTTCCTGGCTGGACACGTGGCAGGAATGGGCTTCCCTCCTGTTGCGTCGGGTGCTTGTGGTCATTGATCACGTAGTGGACTGGGAAGGGCTTGTGCCCTTCTTGAGAACCATCAGCCCCAGCGCGGTGGCCCTCCTCCTCACGCACAAGTACGAGGAACTGACGTTTCAAATAGGCGTACATCGCCGTGGCAAAGAAATTGTAGGTGAGAGGGAGATAGAGGCCATCCAGGTCGAGGGGTTCACGCCATCGGAAACGTGCGCTCTCATCGGTCGGTACCGTACGAGGTTTGCTAAGTTACCCGAGCCGGATCAGGAGACCCTGCAAGCGTTGCTGACCGTGACCGGAGGCCATCCAGAGGCCATTCGCATCGCGGCGCACATGGCTGCTAAAGAAGGGTGGCCTCGTGTTCTGGCCTACCTGGCACAGGGCCTGGGGGCGCGGTACGTGCCTGTGCAGAAGGTGTTGGCCCGGCAGTGGGAAAGACTGGCCCCAAGCGTGAAAGAGTCCCTGGTAACCCTGCTCCAGGGAGGGGTGGAGGACCGGACTTTTGGGCTGACCTACGCAACCGCGGTGTGGCAGACGTCGGATGAGGGGGCAGAAAGTATGGTGTCCCAGTTGGTGGACACGGGACTGGTGGAGAAGGTGGCTTCTCCCTCTCGGATATGGCCGAAAGGGAAGTCTGTATGGCGGGCTCTACCGGTGGTATGGCGGGCCCAAAGGGTGCTTATGCCCGATTTGCGCGTTTCCCGTCGCGTTCGCGTGCGTGCGGCATGGCATACGTACCGCCGCGAGCGGAAGGCACTGACCATGCCCTGGCTCCTACGCGTGGTCGTGACCCTTTGGTGGATACTCTGGATTATTCCCTCGATGACGGTCTACCTGGTGTTGCGCGGTCTTGCCACCCGGTTGGAGAAGACGTGGCACCTCAAGTGGCGTTCCTTGTGGTGCCTGGCACCGCTGGAGCCGAGGCTGTTTGAATTGTGGTTTTGGCGGGCAGGGCGTCGGATTACAGAGGAGGAGTGGTTGCTGTACCGTTGGCACGAGGCATGGGGATATGTCTGGACGAGTTTGATGATAGGGGCGTTGGTATTTACCGTGAGCGTAGCAATAGGATGGTTGCCCTCTCAACTGGCGGTGGGGGTAGTAATAAGCGGACCACTGTTTTTGGTGGCTTTCTTTGCCATGGCCTGGCTGGCCGCGTGGCGCACGTGGCTTGCGTACCTCCACGGCATGGAGACGCCCGACTTGAAGGTGATCCTTCATCTCGCCGAGCGGTTGAGGATATGGAAGCGCCCGGAGAGCACGCCACCTGCAACGTCAGAGACTCAAGAGGAGCAGGGAGGCGATGAGTCGTCAGAAGCGGGGTGTGGGAAAGAACCGCTTACAGGTTCAACGGCGGAGAGGGAGGTTGAAGCGATACAGGAAGAAGGTGCATGAGGAGAAGGCGTCAGGGGAAGCAGGTCCGTTTATGGGGCCTCGGGCATCCACTCGCGCAGGGCACGTACTTCCTCCTTCGCTTCTTCCACCGTTTCGGGCCCGAGTCGCAAGGGTACATCAAGACGTCGAAACCGCTCCCGCAGGTCAAACCAGGAAAGGCCCAGCAACTCCGCGACCCGGCCCAGGCTAATGCTCCCTGCCAGGTAGTGAGCGATAACCAGGTTGTACCGCTCCTGAATGTCCTCCAGCCCTTCCACCTGTTCGTCGGAAAGCCCTGCCAGGGGGGCTATCTGGGGCGGATGGGCGTGATAAGCCATGACCGCGCGCAGAATGCGGTAGTCGGTAATGTCCATAATGACCGCCTCGGGTTGGCCGCGACGCTCCACCACAACGGGCTGGCCCGTCTGAACACGCTTAAAGACCTCCCCCACTTTGCGCGTCAAGTCAGACCGACGGATACGGTACGCCGTGCTCATGATCGAATCTCCTCGAGTTCCCGTTCTAACCCTTCCAAAAGGCGGGCTTCG
>JALWHQ010000391.1 GCA_026983525.1 Anaerolineae bacterium
CCCCTATTACATGGCCTACTCCTGAGTGTATCGAACTTATACAAAACGGTGATTTTGAGGCCCCGTTGGTCGATCCGTGGGTGGAAGGGGGAAGCCATATTGTGTGGTCAAAGGAGGAAAATTCGAGCGTCCAAACCCATTCGGGCACGAAGAGTGCCTGGCTGGCCGGGTATGCCAACGCCAACGACGGGCTGTATCAGGATGTAGTCCTACCTCAAGATGTGGATGAAATTCGAATCCGCTACTGGGTTTATGTGTACAGCGATGTAACCGATAGTGTACAGGGGGTGTTGCGCGTGCAATTGCGCGCACTGAACGGCACGCCGTTGGAAGATACGGGGTACTGGGACAATCTCACCCCCCACCATGTGTGGACTCCCTTTACGCGAGATATCACGGGATTGCGCGGGCGTACGGTGCGCGTGTACTTCCACGCCACCACGACCAGCACGGGCATCACCGGCTTCTTCGTGGATGACGTATCCATTCAAGCCTGCAAGCGCCCTCCTCTTCTTCCTAATGGGGACTTTGAAAGCGGCCTAGACGGATGGACCGTTGATCCCAACAGCGACCTGCCTGTGCGCGTCGTGACCGACACCGTCCATTCCGGGACTCAATCCATCCTCTTGGGAGAGCCCGTACCGGCCACCCCCCAACCCACCTCTTACGCCCAGATTTCTACCACGTTGCTCATTCCCATTGGTATGGCCCAGCCCACCCTTCGCTACTGGTATCGCATCTTCACCAATGACATTCGCGACTACAGCCGGTTCAAGGTCATACTGGTGGACGCGGAGGGTAAGGAACACCTGCTTGCCGATGCAGGCTACACAAATCCAAACGACCTGCCACCTCCCCCCGGCCATGACATGGGCTGGCAGGAAGGTGTTCACGACCTGACCGCGTACCGAGGGCAGGAGGTCACCCTCTACTTCCGCAATGAGAACACCCATCCGGGCATTTCGTGGGGCGCGTGGACGTACTTGGACGATGTGAGCATCGCGGATGAAGTGCCGCGCGGCAGTTACCGGGCCGTGCTTCCCGTCGTGCTATCACAGTGAGGTAGGGCCTGGCCGTGGACATCGTGCTCGACGCCCGCACCCTGGACGACCACTTCCCCGGCATCGGCCGGTACACGTTTCACCTGGCTCAAGCTCTGGCCCGGCATTCCCAACTCCACCTCACCCTCATCGTCAACCCGTGGGGACGCGATAGCCGCTTCCCCTCGCCCAATACGGCCTTCCCTACAGCCCGCATTGTTCCCCTTCCCCACACCCCTTTTGCGCCCCAAGCCCAGTGGCGCATCCCCCGCCTCCTGCGAGAGTTCCCCGCCGACCTCTATCACAGCCCGTACTACATCTACCCCTATGCCGTCACGCTCCCCCGCGTGCTCACCGTCCACGACACCATTCCTACCCGTTTCCCCCATTACTTCTCGCCCGCCAAGCGCTTGCTCATTCGCACCCTCAAGGCCCTGGCCATCCGCCGTGCGTCACACATCATTGCCGATTCGTGGGCCACAGCCGAGGATGTGAAGCGCTTCTACGGGGTTGAGGATGAGCGCATCACCGTCGCGCCCCTGGCGCCTGCTCCCCACTTCCGTCCCCAATCTGCAGAAGCCATCGGGCGCGTGCGCGAGCGTTACGGCCTTCCCGAGGATTACTTCCTTTACGTGGGCAGCGCGAAGCCTCACAAGAATGTGGGGCTTCTCCTCCGGGTTTGGGAGCGGCTATCGCGAGGCTACAGGGAGATTCCCACGCTCCTGCTAGTGGGCCTGCAATCGGAAAGGGAGAAGTGGCAGGGAGCGAATCCGTTCCTGCGCGGCCTGGGGTTCGTGCCCGAGAGCGATCTGCCCGCGCTGTACGCGGGCGCGCGGGCTTTTCTCTTCCCCTCGCTCTACGAGGGGTTTGGCCTGCCCGTACTGGAGGCCATGGCGTGCGGTACTCCTGTCGTGTGCAGTGCCATCCCAGCCCTGCGCGAGATCGTGGGGGATGCGGGCTGGCTGCTTTCGCCTCGAGAGGTGGAGGCGTGGGAGGAGGCGGTGGTGACGTTGTGGCAGGATGAGCGCGCGCGCGCAACATGGGGGGAGCGGGCTCTGGCGCGGGCTCGAGCGTTTTCGTGGGAGAGGACGGCGGAGATCGTGGTGGGGGTTTACAGGCGCATAAAAGAGGAGCGGGGACGCAGCAACGCCGCGCCCCCGCGCTAATGGGCCCCCCCGGATTCGAACCGGGAACCAGCCGGTTATGAGCCGGCCGCTCTGACCGTTGAGCTAGAGGCCCGATGGAGCGGGTGAGGGGAATCGAACCCCCACAACCGGCTTGGAAGGCCGGGGCTCTACCATTAAGCTACACCCGCACATCCATAAGGGCGGGGCGACCTTACAGCCGCCACCGCCCGTGGTCGGGGCGAGAGGATTTGAACCTCCGACACCGGCGTCCCAAACGCCGTGCGCTAACCGGACTGCGCCACGCCCCGCTATCCACTTTCTAATTATACGTTTGGGACGTGGGATCGTCAAATGATTCGATGACTCATGTTGCAGATTTGGCCCATCTACAAATGCTTTTATATAATTCGGGCACCCCTTACCCGATTTCGGAGCGACCGTATGGCCGAACAGGAACACTCACCGTCGCACCTTTCCAACCCACACGACCGCTTCTTCCGCCATTTCCTGGCCGACCAGAAGCGAGCCCGAGCCTTCCTCCACCATGTGCTCCCCCCACCCGTCCTGGCCCACCTGGACCTGACTCGAGTGACGTAAGAGGCGCTCATCACGGTGTTGCGGTATGTGGCGGAGGCGCGAGAGGGGTTGAGCGAGGAACGTGTGCGAGCGGTGGTGGAGAAGGCGTTACCGAAAGGAGGTGAGGTGATGGCGACGTTGGCCCAGAAGTGGTTGGAAGAGGGGAT
>JALWHQ010000392.1 GCA_026983525.1 Anaerolineae bacterium
CACTACTGGCTGGCACGTCCGTTTACCCCTCCCGCCCAAGTGTGGGCCAGTCCTTATTATCCTTATGGCAGCGATGGGGAAGGGCGCTACCTCGTGCACCACGGAGCAGACTTTCCCAACCCGGAGGGAACGCTTATTCTGGCCGGCGACACGGGCACAGTAGTATTTTCCGGCCGAGATGATGTGCAGTTGCTTGGCCCCTGGCTCAATTTCTACGGGCAGGCGGTGGTCATTCGCCTGGATCGACAATACAAAGGACAAGACATCTACGCGCTGTACGGCCACATACGCCGCACGCTTGTGCAGGTAGGCGAACGAGTACAGCGGGGCCAACCCATTGCCGAGGTTGGACAGGAAGGCATCGCCTTAGGGCCTCACTTACACCTGGAAGTACGCCTGGGCGCCAACACCTACATCAGCACAGTGAACCCGGAATTCTGGCTCGTTCCCATGCCGGGCCACGGAACCCTCATAGGCCGATTGGAAAAAGAAGATGGCCGCGTGTGGCAGGGCGCACGCATTCGAGTGTACCGAGTACGGGACGATAAGCCCACGTATTGGACCACCATCCCCACTTATCTATCCGAAGCGGGCATTCAGCCCGACCCACTGTGGGGTGAGAATTGGGCTCTTACCGACGTCCCCGAGGGCACTTACCTTTTAGAAACCGAGGTTGGAGGCAAGGCATTCCGTGAAACCCTAACGTTAAAAGCAGGGCAGACCCGCTACCTCCACTGGGTCACTCCTTGACTTTTACTCCCAGAAATCCATATGGGACAATTCTCCTATTGAAGAACTTTGGGAATCATGTATAATTAACGTATCCCTTTCCGTGGAGAGGAAATAGCACCCCGGCATAAGGTCTCCTCATGCTGGGTATAGGGCTATTCAGGGTCTTCCTTTGGCCCACAAGGGAGGAACCCATAGTGCGATGATCATATGCTGATACTGAACGTACTTGCAGCCGTTCTTACTGCTTGGCTGAGCGTTCAAGCCTGGCACAGACGCCATACTACACGAACGCTCTATCTTGCACTGCTCTCTGCTGCCCTTTCCCTCTTCTACGTTGCCCTCTCTTTTGAAGGAATACTCCCATCTGTATCGGCCAAACTCCTGGCCGTAAAGGTAGAATTCCTGGCTCTTCCCCTTATTGCCCCCCTCTTCTTCCTCACAGCCCTCACCTACACACGTCACATACGCCGCTGGACAATTGCCCTCATCTTTACGGTGCCGCTGATCACCATCGTCTTAGCCCTTACCAACGAAGCACATGGATGGGTATGGAAGGGATATACCCTCATTCACTGGGGCCGTGAAGCCTACATTCAACTCACGTACGGCCCTTGGTTCGGAATCCACAGCGGTTATTCCTTTGCCCTGGCCCTGGGCGCCTGTGCTATTTTTGCCACCACCCTACAACAACGCCTCCCGCAGGAACAGATGATCCTGGTGCCCATTGCCCTCCTGTCCGCAATAGGTATCATCGTTTTGGCCATATATTTGATCTACTTCCGAACATCCTTCCCCAATCCAACGCCTATTTTCGTCATTGGTATCAGCGCGCTGTACCTATATGGGCTGCGCATTGGCCCGTTGTACCGCATTCCTCCCGTCACTTATCCCCTCATTGTGGAGCACATGACAGATGGAGTTATCGTGGTTGACGGCCACGGTACCATCATCGGCATGAACCCCGCGGCCGAGCGCATGTTACGACAACCACGGGAAGAACTCTTAGGCCGCCCAGCCCAGGAGGTCTTTGCCACATACGAGAGCCTGCCCCCTTACCTGAACACGTCCGTTCCTGTAACGCTCAGGATCGACCTGGAAACGCCACCGCATGGTGTTGCTTATGAGGTGAGAATCATTCCCACCGGCGATGTCACCCCTGTCGGTGAGGGATATCTCATAACCCTACACGATGTTACAGAACGCCAAAACCTCGAGCGCCAACTGGGTCGGCGTGTTGCCCACTTGGAAACTCTGCAGGTACTGAGTGAAAAACAGGCTCCTCTGCTGGACACACAAGCCATTTGCCAAGTCGCCACCCAGACCCTTTACGAAATATCCAAATTCGCGCATGTTGCCATTTACCTTGTGGACGAGGAAACCCAGGAGCGCGTCTTGATAGCGGCCGCCGGAGCCGACGAACGCATACTGCCGCAACGTATCCCGCCGGGCCAAGGACTTAGTGAACGTCCGTTGCTGGATGGGCAACTCCACTACACCCCCGACGTATCCATCGAGCCCAGGTATATACGTGGACTCGGGGGGGGCTCAGAAGTGGACGCCCCCCTGAAAGTGGGAGACAAGGTATATGGTGTGTTGATTGTGGAGAGCGAACACCCTCACGCCTTTAGTCCTCCCGAATTAGCGCTCATTGAGGCGGCCGCGCGACAAACGGCCCTCGCCCTTGAACGCGCCCTGGTCCATCAACAGGTGAAGGAGGCGGAGAAGCGCTACCGCGATTTGTTCGAAACGATGCCCGTGGGTCTCTACCAAGTGACCGTTGACGGTCGTCTGCTCCTCTTCAATCCGGCTCTTGCGCGCATCCTCGGCTACGAACCGGATGAACTTGACCGTATTCGTACCCCTAACCTCTACATCGATCCCAACGACCGGCAGCGATGGGTACAGATATTATCTGCATCCGGCGATGATGAGTACCGCAGCGTGGAATTACACCTGCGCCGCTCCGACGGCACGGACATCTGGGTGCGAAACACCGCCCGGGCCATTCGTGACGATTCCGGGCGCGTTCTCTTCATTGAGGGATATATCGAGGATATCACACAAGCGGTAAGAGCCCGCCAGGTGCAGGAAGCCTTCCTGGCGCGTGTGGAACGCCAGCAAAAGGCTGTAGCCGACCTCTTGGTTCATCCCGCAATTGTGGAAGGACGCGTGCACGAGGCCGCGCGGATCATCAACGAGGTAGCAGTAGAAACCCTGGGCTTGCACCGCGCCTGTGTGTACCAATACGCCCCCGGCGGGCAAGAAATGATCGCGTTAGACACCTACGACCGCACAACGGGCAGCCACAAGCATGGCCTGACCGTACCTCCGGTACGTCTCCCCAGCACTCCCGGAAATCCACGTGTTTTCGTCATTGCGGACGCGCAAAAGGATCCCCGTACGGCAGACATCACGGCCTATTATGAGGACACTCCCTCACCTATCACGGCCCTTATTGCTCCCATCCACCTCCGGGGAGAACTCGTAGGCCTCGTGTCCGTGCAATATGTAGGGGAAGGGCGCGAATGGGCAGAGGACGAAAAACGGTTCTTGTCCGAACTTGCCGACCTGATGACGCAGGTGCTGCTGAGTGCTCAACTCCACCGTCACGCCGAGCAACTGACCACGCTGAACGAGACACTACTGACCATTGCATCTGAGCGGGATGTAAATAGGTTGCTCAACGCGGTGCTTGAACAGGCAGTAGCACTCACCGAAGCCGAGGCTGCGGTGCTTCTGCTGAACGAGCCCGAGGAGCGCAAGTTACGCGTCGCCGCGGTGTACAACGAACAGGAGGATATTGTCGGGCAGACTATGGAGTACGGCGAGGGGGCAGCAGGACACGTAATCCGGACGGGGAAGCCGCTGCTCATTGATAATTACGAAAATTGGTCGCACAAATCTCGCTTCTCCTACGGAAGATACCGAGCCGTGTTCAGCGTGCCCGTACAGTGGGGAAACGATATCTTAGGGGTGTTGCAAGTTCTGCACAAGGAAGCCGGATACTTCCCCAAGGAAATACAAAATCTTATCATGCTCTTCGCGCGCCATGTCGCCCTTGCCCTTCGCAACCTACACCTCCTGGAGCAAGAGCGTCGTCGGGGCACGGCTCTTGAAGCCCTCCACCAGGCCAGCCTTAAAGTTTCGGCCATATTGGACTTCCAGGAAATCTTTCCTGAGGTGCTACGCGCGGTCGTTGCCTTGGTAGACGCGTACGATGCCCACATCTTCCTGTATGACGGCAAGCGCCTCCATTTTGGCTCGGCATACTGGGCAGGCGAGATTCGCGAAACTCCCTACGCACATCCCCGAGAGGACGGGGTCACGTACACGGTAGCCCGCACCGGCACTCCACTCATCATTCCAAATGTCGACGAGCACCCTCTTTATCAAGACTGGCAATGGGGTGGTGCCTTAGCTTCTTTCCCGCTCAAGGTGGGCAATACAGTGGTAGGTGTGATGAACGTGGCCTTCGACCGTCCCCACCCCTTCACGGAAGAGGAAGTTCGCCTACTGGAACTCTTTGCCGATCAAGCGGCCATAGCCATCGAAAACGCGCGCCTGGTGCAGGAAGTGCAGCAACACGCGCGCGACCTGGACATATTGCGCCAAGTCCTCCAGGTCCTCAACTCTTCACCTCAAATTGAGGACGCGTTCAACGACCTGGGACACATCTTGAAGAGGGCGACCGGCGCCAAACGGGTGAGTCTTGCCCTGGCCAATCTGAATGAGGGGACGTTTACCATAAAAGCCCTCGACGCTCCGCGAGAACAACTGGACGTGGGAACGACGATGCCCATCGCTGCAACCTCTGCGGCCGAGGATGTCCTGTCTGGACGTCCCCACCTTACTCCTGACCTCTCTCAGGAACTGCACCACCCCGGTGAACGCGCGTTATACGAGATGGGTGTGCGCTCACGCGTGAATATTCCGGTGAAGATCGGGAGAAAGGTCATCGGGGCTCTGAACCTCACCTGGGATCGAGTGAATGCTTACGACGAATCGCAACTTCCCCTCTTACAGCAAGTGGCCGATGCCTTGGCGTTGGGCATCGAGCGAAGCCGCATTCTCGATGCCACTCGGCGGCAAGCCAAGGAATTGCAAACGCTTTATAACCTTTCCTTGGCCCTGGGAAGCATTCTAAGCGTCAAAAAATTACTCGAGCGCGTCGCCCAGGAACTCATGGAGTTCGTGAAACCCGACAGTATCGGTATCCTTCGTTTCCAGCCAGACGAGAACACCGTGGAAATTCTTCTTGCCTACGAGGAGGGTGAACGGCTCCCCCAATTGGAGGGAATGAGGCTACCGTTGGAGGAAGCCGGCTTGAGCGGCTGGGTGATGAAACACGGAGAAAGCCTACTGATAGGCCACCTCGAGGAAGAGAGCGCCAAGATCCCCGCCTCACCGAGACGACTAACAGATGTGCAGGTGCTCTCTTGGCTGGGTGTGCCCCTCATAGTGAGCGAGCGCGTTGTCGGTGCCCTATCCGTCCAATCGAAGCGTCCCTACGCGTTCAATGAAAACGACCAACGTTTTTTGGAACTATTGGGCGCCCAAATAGCCCTGGCCTTGGAGAACGCCCGCCTTTACGAAGCGGAAAGAACGACTCGAGAATCTATGGAGCGCCTTTTCCAGGCGGCCCAGGCCCTCAGTGCCACCCTCGACCTCCAAGAAGTGTTCCAACGTATTCTCAGCGAGTTACGCAACGTCGTACCTTACGACAGCGCCTCCGTCCAGGAACTGCGCGATGGCCAACTCATCATCATTGGGGGAGATGGTTTTCCCAACATGGAAGAACTCATGGGGTACACTTTCGACATCGACAATCCGGCCCACCCCAACACGGTCGTCATTCAGACCTGTGCCCCCCTTATCTTGGAAGACGCTCAGCAGGATTACGAAGGGTTCCGACAAGAACCTCACGCTCAAGCCAACATCCACTCCTGGCTCGGGGTTCCCATGCTCTATGGCGATAAAGTAGTAGGCATGCTCGCCCTGGACAAGCACGAGCCGGGATTTTACACCGAGGAACATGCTCGTGTGGCCATGGCTTTTGCCGCTCAAGCTGCCATTGCGGTTCAGAATGCTCGGCTGTACACCGAAACTCGTCGGGCAGCAGAACGCCGCATGATCTTGCACCGTGCCAGCCAGGAGATCATGCAAGCAGGTCTCGACTTGGAGAAGATTTGCGCCACCCTCCATCGAGCGGCAGAACAACTCATGGAGTTCCATACTTTTACCGTCAGTCTCGTCGACTGGGAACGCGAGGAGATCCACGCCGCATACTTGTACGACGCCGAGGGATACCACCCATCCTTCCGATTTCCTATAGGTCGGGGCCTGACCACGTACGTAGTACAACGCGGAACAACCCTCTATATTCGCGACGTGACAACCCACCTCGAGAAATTGGGCTTTTCCCCGGTATACTTCGGCAACCCAGATCCAATCCGCTGTATTCTCATGGTCCCCATGCGCTCGGGAGATCAAGTCATCGGCACCTTATCCGTCCAACACACACGGCCCGACGCGTATACAGACGAGGATCGGGAGACTCTGGAGACATTGGCTGCTACCGCTGCCGGCGCAGTACAAACCGTAAACCTTTTCCGAAAAATCCAGGAACAAGCGCAACGTGTACAACAGATTGTGGACACCATGCCCGAAGGCGTCGTGCTCCTCGACGGCAATTTGGAGGTTATCCTTGCGAACCCGCGCGCTCAGGAATTTCTCACGGCCCTGGCTCCATCCTGGCAATCGGGCTTCCTGGAGACTCTGGGGGACGAGGACATCTACACACTCCTTCATCGCCCAGGAGATGGATACCCCCATGAGGTACGTACCCGCACTGGGCGCATTTTTGAAATCAGCGCGACCCCGCTGGGCCAGGGGGAGGCCCTTGCCGGTTGGGTGTTGGTACTGCGCGAGGTGACGCGCGAGCGAGAAATCCAGCAACGCATTCAACAACATGAACGATTGGCCGCCATCGGTCGGTTGGCCGCGGGCATCGCGCACGACTTCAACAACATCTTGCAGGGCATCGTGGGGTTTGCCACCCTTCTGGCCCGGCGGGAGGACATTCCCGAGGACGCGCGGCACCGACTGCGCATGATCGCCCAGCAAGGCAATCGGGCCACGCACTTAGTTCGCCAAATACTGGATTTCAGTCGGGCCAGCAGAGCAAAACGCGAACATGTCGAACTGTGTAGCACTATTCGGGAAGCCATCGTCTGGCTCCAGGATCTATTGCCTTCCAACATTCGCATGGTCATTGAAATGCCCCACCATGCGTGTCCTGCCTTCGTCGATCCCACCCAAATACAACAGGTGCTCACGAATTTGGTGACCAACGCGCGCGATGCCATGCCCGACGGGGGCACCCTTACCATCCGCTTGGAGCACCTACACATAGAACCGAACAAGGCTCCACCGGTGCCCGAACTGCGCTCCGGGGATTGGTACGTGCTCAGCGTATCCGACACAGGCCAAGGAATCCCAGAAGCGATTCTGCCCCACATCTTCGAACCATTCTTCACGACCAAGGATGTCGACAAGGGGGTTGGACTTGGCCTTGCCCAAGTTTATGGCATTGTACAATTACACGATGGCTATATATCCGTAAAGAGCCGCGTAGGAGAAGGAACAACATTTTACATTTACCTGCCGGCAGAGTCAGAAGAACACCCACATCCACCAGCAAATTTGTCCAAACGGCCCATTTCTCTATAATAGTTTTACGCTAACGTATGGCGAATTTTGCAAACGCCTCATCTCAGGACATATTACAATGGCCTATATCTTAATCGTCGAAGACGAGGAACTGGTTCGCGAACTCTTCAAAGATTGGCTTGAGACGGCCGGATACAAAGTACAGACTGCGAATTCGGCCGTCAAAGCACGCGAGATCATAGCAGCACAAATGCCCGATGTGGTGGTGAGCGACATCCGCATGGCCCGGGAAACGGGTATCGATCTCCTCGCGTGGATTCGCGAGCAAGATCCCGATTTGCCCGTCATCCTCGTGACCGGTGTACCCGCCGTGGAAACAGCCGTAGAGGCCCTCCGTTATCAGGCGTACGACTACTTGGTCAAGCCCATCAGCGAAAAGATGCTCCAACGGGTTGTGGCCCGCGCGCTGGAACATCGCCACCTTCTCCAGGAGAAAAAGCGCCTCGAGGAAGAGAACCGTCGCTATCAACAACACCTGCAGGACCTTGTGGCAGAACGCACGGCCGCCCTCGAACGTCGTACCCAACAACTTCTCCTCCTACACACGATAGCCCAGAGCATCAGCCGGGTACAGGAACCACGCACCCTATACGAACAAGTTGTGGAACTGGTTCAGAAGACCTTCAATTACGCAAATGTCGACCTTTTTGAAGTGGATGATTCAGCAGGGGTGTTTGTACTGCGGGCGAACGCAGGAGCGGGGAAACCGCTGCTCATGCAGGGATACGTCCAGCCTATGGACAGGGGCCTCTTGGCACGGTGCTATAGGGAAGGAAAACCCCTCATCATTAATGATGTCTCCCAGGTGGACGAATTCATCCCTTTGCCTGATTTTGACGTGCGGGCTGAGGCGCTCTTCCCCATCGCTGTAGGAGAAGAAATCGCGGCTATTCTTATTGTGGACGAGGATACCGTCAACGCGTTTGATGAAACCGACGAGATGGTGCTATCGACATTGGCCAATTACCTCTCCATCGCCATAGAGAATGCGCGTCTGTTCCGAGACTTACAAAAGGCCTTGCAGGCCCGAGAAGAAATGTTCAACAACGTCTCTCACGAACTTCGAACCCCTCTGACTATCATTCGCGGGTATGCCGAATTGATGATAGAAGGTATCCTGGGGGACCTGGACAAGGAAGCACACGAAGCCATCCGCACCATTCTCGAACAAGCACGCCATCTGACCTCCCTGGTCGACCAACTTATCACCTTCCGCACTATCGCGCGGGAAGGGGTTCCCCTGGAACCCATTGATTTTAGTGAGTGGCTTCGATATGCCATTAGTCCCTGGCAGCCCACTCTGGCCGAATACGACCTGACTCTGGAAGTGGAGATTCCTCCCGACCTTGGGGTCGTTCTCGGCAATGCGGACTACTTGCAGCGCGTAATCAACAATTTGCTGGACAACGCGCGCAAATTCAGCCATCCAGGTGGAACCATTCGCGTGCAAGCGTGGGAAAACGGCAAAGAGGTCTTTGTATCCGTTTCTGACGAAGGCATTGGCGTTGAGCCAACGGAATTACCCCGCATCTTCGACCGGTTTTACCAGGTGCACAAGGGAACCACGCGCAAGTACGGCGGTATGGGATTGGGCCTGGCTCTGGTGCGTGAGATCATCGAGCACCATAAGGGTCGCGTATGGGCTCAAAGCGAGGGCAAGAACACAGGGCTCACCATAGGCTTTGCCCTCCCACTTGTGGAAAGTGCTTAGATGTGGTATACTGAAGCAAATTGTTCAACGTAGTGACGTTGCATCGTCGCCGACAACGAGGCCATACCATGAACGTACGAACACGCATTTCCATCAGCCTACTCCTCCTCGCCTTGACGCTGGCCTTAGGTATCATGCTGGCCCGTCAACCCACGTTCATCTCCCTGGCTGGGGAAGACCAACCTCCATACGAATTTGTCGCGCCTATCGTAGCCATTCCCAACGGGAGTGTAGGGATATGGCAGGTGGGCCAAACAGATGTTGAGGTAACCTCGAAGACGGCTATCGACACGACAGCCGGACCAGCGCGACCAGGGGCTTGGGCGTGGATTAAGGCCGTTTCCAGCCAAGGAATACTGCGGGCCCTCGCGGTTCGCATCCTGGCACAGGATGAAGTTCCACCGTACGTGGACGTTCACGGCATTGTTCGCAAAGTGTCTGGAGACACGTGGATCATTTCCGGAAGACAAGTACGCGTCCATCCCGGAACGCGCATTTTGGGTAATCGCTCTCCCCAGGGCTCTGTGGCTACTGTGAGAGGGCACATGGAAGGAACAACTCTGGTTGCCGACATTATCATGCTCTCCTCGCCGGCCGAAGAAGCCAACCGGGTGGAGTTCCTGGGGCGGTTGGAAGAAGTCAGAGGGACCACATGGGTTGTCGATGGGATCGAGATAGAAGTCCCACAAACCGTAAAGGCACCCCCAATAGGGACGCTGGTAGGTGTACGCGGACAAGCCAAGGATACTTCCCGGGTTCGAGCAGAGGAGTTGATGGTGCAACAAGCCCCCAATACCTTTCTGGAGGGCTGGCTGATCGATGCAAACGCGGACAAACGTGTATGGCGTATCCTGACAAGTGAACAGGGGAAGAACACCGGCCGGGAAGTTCGGGTGTCGCTGCCTGCCAACGTGCCCGTGGACGAACGGGTCGGGCTGGCGCGTGTAGGGGCGCGCGTCGAGGTGATCGGCGCCTCTCTCGACGGAGAGTCTGTGGAAGCCTCCTTTGTGCGGGTTCTTGAAGCGCGTCAGGCTTACTTTACCGGCGTGTTAGTGTACATTCCTGAAGACCCCTACGCGTTTCCGTGGACAATCGAGAAGGCCTCGCCTCAAAGCGAAGGCACGATTCGCGTGTGGGTACGCTCCACCACGGTGTTCGACAGACCCATCTCCGAATATCGCCTTGGCGACCGGGTGGCAGTTTCGGGCGTGCGCGGGGACGACGGCACAATCATTGCCCGCATGATTTCCCACAGCAAGCGGTGAACTTTAAACTGCGCCTTCATTATACGCATCCGTGGAACTTACCGAAGAGACACGCTTTTGACCTGCAAGAGACGTTATCATGTAGGGTAAAGGAAGTCCCCCTTTCTAACCCACCGCATACCGTCGGCGGTGTGGACGTGAGATATCAAGGAGATTGCGCTCGCGCGGCCGTCGTCGTGCTCTCCTTTCCCCACCTCACCCCCGCAGAGGAAGCGACCGCCGAATGCCCTGTCAAACAACCGTACATTCCCGGCATGCTCTCCTTCCGAGAATTACCGGCCATCCTCGAAGCCCTCAAGCGCCTTTCCCACCTTCCTGATGTGCTTATTTGCGATGGGCACGTCCTTGCCCATCCCCGACGGTTAGGAATGGCCTCACACTAAGTCGTTGCATCCAGGCGTGACTTTACCCCACACTCTTACGTCATTAAAAATAGGGGAACTATGCCTTTTAGCACTGGAGGACAGGCATGACAGAAGATGTCGGCTGGAGAAGACGCCTGGGGGGGATAGGAGAAAAGTCGGCCGGAAAGCGTTCATTGTTTGGACTGACAATCGTAACGCTCGTGCTAGCTTACCTGGCCTTGAATGCCATTCCTATCCGCGCAGGCAATCCAGATGTACCCCTCTCTGAACAGGATCGCTTCACTTGCATCTCCACGGGCCAACCCCTGGGTATTGTAGTGGGCGGAAAACACTTTGCGCCTGATTTTACCTCCCAGTTTAGCCTGACGATACCCGGACCTCCGGTGAAGGCATACCTATACTGGAGTGGGTCGGATACCCGAAGCAGTGGTGGGGATAACAATATCCGCTTCTGGCAAGATGGAACCGACTACTCTATCACGGCCACAAGTCTGGAACAGTTTGGTCCCAGCCAATGGGATACCCCCCTCACCCACTTCGATTTCACTTACCGTGTAGATGTCACAAACCTTATAACCCAAGGCACACACACATACAAAGTGGACGGAGTAGATAACTTCGACTACGATCTATACGGCGCAGCCCTGGTTGTAATATACGAAACAGCCGGCGGCCCTTACCAACTCATCTCCTTGCAAAGCGGACAAGATTTAGCCGAAGGCCCCACGAGTCCGGCCTCGGGGCCGGGTACTCTTCCCGTCGTATTTGACTTTCCTTCCTCCAGCACAAACCGCCAGGCGACTGTGTACCTGATAGTCGGTGGTGTCCTCCCGGGCGAAACTACCGCCGTGTGGGTAGAGACGGGATCCGGCACACCCCCCACTTTTGGCTACGGCACCGGTGCAGACCACGACATCTTCGACACCGGCACAAAAGTGCAAACCAACACTATCAGTCCAACAGTCGACGATCTGAACTGGGATATTCAACCCCTCACCGTCACAATACCGGCGGGTACTACGTGGCTTGCAGTCCAAGTAGAATCGGTTTCATCCAGTCAAACGCCTACACTCAATTGGGTTGCGGCCTTCCTCCAAATGGACGATGTGTGCGGCTCTTCAAGCCCCACACCTACCACAACACCCACATGGACGCCCACATGGACACCCACTTGGACCGCCACCCTCGTTCCCACGCGAATGCCCACCCCCACCTACACGCCCACGCCG
>JALWHQ010000393.1 GCA_026983525.1 Anaerolineae bacterium
TCCCCACGCTTCCCCCTGAGGAGCAGGCCATCCCCCTCGCGGCCAGTGCTCCGGCAGGAAGCCGGGTGACCTTCCTTGTGGATGAAACTTGGGTCGGCGAACGGACTTCACCGCCCTACCGCGTGTGGTGGCCCTTGCAGGCCGGAAGGCATAGAATAATGGTGCGTGCCCTGCTGCCCGGTGGCGAAACCAGGGAGGAGACCGTCGACATCGTCGTGGAAGGGCGGTAGAGGGGAGAGGATGACATGGAGAACTTGATTGCGCTGATTCAGCGGCTGTTGAATCGGGATCGTACGCTGGCGGTGGTGTTGAGCGGGGGTGGCGCGCGGGGCGCGCTTCAGGTCGGAGCCTTACGCGCGCTTCTGGAAGCGGGGATTCGGCCGCAGATCATGGTGGGCACGTCCGCGGGTGCGCTGAACGCGGGCGCACTGGCCGTGTACGGCCTCGACTTGGAGGGGGTGGCCCGGCTGGAACGGGCGTGGCACGAGGCAGCCCATACCGATTTACTCCCCTCCGATTCCTGGTGGTCGCTGATGCGTAGCCTCTTTCGCAAGAACCGGAAGGCCCGCCAGGAGCGACTGCGCGCATTGCTCATCGACCACGGGCTCGACCCTGCGCTTCGCTTTGGCGATATCAAGGGCGTGCGGGTGGGCATGGTGGCCGCGGACATGAAAAGCCTTTCCATGGTCGTGTACGGCGAACGGCCCGAGGACTCATTGCTGGAAGGAATCCTTGCCTCGACCGCGCTGGTGCCGTGGCTGCCGCCGGTGGAGGTGAACGGCCACGAACTCATCGACGGGGGCGTAATCAGCAACGTGCCCATCCAGGTCGCGGTGCGCTGGGGCGCGACCGACATTCTGGCCATCGACGTGGCGGACGAGCGAGTCCTGGACGTTCCCCAACAGGGGGTGACCCTGTTCATGACCAGGCTGCTGTACCTGGTTGCCGTGCACGAGACTGCCCTGGAACGGGCCCTGGCCGAAGAGAAAGGGGTACGCGTGTGGTACGTGAACCCCCGCGCGCCCGACCCCATTCCCATTTGGGATTTTAGCCACACGGAGGAATTGATGCAGCATGGATACGCGTTCATGCGTCAATGGCTCGAGACACACGGGAAGGACGGGATGACGGTTGGTGGTGCACACATGCACGCCGACCGATGAACACTTCTGGGCAAGGTGGAAAGGGACGTGAGAGAAACATCGCGAGTGGCTGCTTTCTTCGACATGGATCGCACCCTGCTGGACGTCAGTTCCGGGCGGCTATACATGCAAGCCCTCATCCACATGGGGCGTATCTCATGGAAGGAACGTTTGGAGATGCTGTGGTGGGCGGTACTGTATGGGCTTGGCCGTCTGGACCTGGGAAACCTGACCTCCACCATGATTCAGCGGCATCATATGAACGAACCCATCGAAGCATTGTGGGACCTCACCCAGCGCTGGTTCAAATCGATGGTCGTCCCGCACATCTCGGACAAGGGGAAACAGAAGGTCGAGGAACATCGGCGACAAGGCCACCGTTTGGCCATTATTTCAGCGTCCACGGAATTCGCGGTGCGGGCCCTGGCCGAATACCTGGGCGGGCTCGATGTCCTCGCCACGCGGCTGGTAGTGCGGAATGGCTATGTGACGGGCGAGATCGTGCCCCCCTTCTGTTACGGCAAGGGGAAGGTGTACTGGGCAGAGCAATATGCCGGAGAACACGGCATCGACTTGAGCCAATCCTGGTTCTACACGGACAGCAGCAGTGATTTGCCCCTGCTGGAGCGTGTGGGCCACCCGGTGGCGGTGAACCCCGACCGGCGGCTGCGGCGTATTGCGCGACAGCGGGGCTGGCCCATCGAGGAGTGGAAATAAACGGGCGCCCCTACACGGATATGGGCGCCCGCCTGTTGCCGTCCTTCATAAGTGGGCTCACGCTCGTAGGCCCATTCAACGCGAGACCCCAGGAACGAACGCGTGATAGCCCGAGGGCACCCCGGTGACGAGGAAGGGCCCCACGCGCGCGATGGCCCCCCTCACCCCGACGGCTTCCACCGCGTAGTACCAGTCGCCGCCAGCCGGAGGTCGATCCTCCACCACGTATGTCGCCCGTACAAGGCCCTGGGCGGGCACAGGGCGCGCGGTGATGCGGTGCAGGTCCCTCGGCGTGTGTCCCCGATACAGGTGATACCCCACAACCCCCTGTTCATCCCACGCCGTCCACGTGATGCGCACGCCCACCCCAACAGGCTCGACACGCACACCGGCCAGGGAAACGGCGGTCGGCGAGATGAAGCCGAAGAACAAGTTCAACACGGACGCATCCACCACCGTCACCTGCTGCGAAGTGGGCGTAGTGGGAATGAACCCGCTGGGCCCTTCAACCGTGACCGTGTACGTTCCCGGCGCGACGTGGGTGAAGGTGAACACCCCGTGGACGTCCGTGCTCGTCGTCGCTACCGTGCCCCCGCTGTTCGATAGCGTCACGTGCAGGTTGGCCAGCCCAGACTCGCCCGGGGACAGGTCGCGACTCGCGTCGCTATCCTCAAAGGCCGTTCCCCCAATACTGAATGTCGACCCCACATCGCTGGTCACACTTGCCTCGTTGTTACCCGGATTGACGTCGGCGCTACCGCTTCCCACCGTGACCCGATTGACAACGGGCGTCCCCACAGGCGTGGCCGGATCCACCTGGACAACGATGGTGATGGTCATCGCCTCTCCGACCCCCAGTTCGGCCGTGTGCCAGACGTAGGTGGTTCCGGGCAACAGCGTGTAGGGCCCCCCCTCGATGCTCCAGGATTGGGGAGTCACCTGGGCAGGCAAGGTCTCGGTAATCAGCACGTCATATGCTGTCACATCGCCTTCGTTCCGCACGGTGATGGTGTACGTCAACGTGTCGCCGGGTTGCACCGGTCCCGAGGGATCGACACGTTTTTCGACCGCGAGATCGGGCAGCGGCACGCGCAGCCGCATGGCCGGATCGCCGTACAGGGTATATGTCTCAATGAGATCTTTGAAGAGGCTATCGCTCTCGTACAGTTTACGCTTGGCGTACAGGATGGCATCCCCAATGGTCAGGATGCCCTTGTGGAAGACGGCCTCGAAAAAGCCGGTGTAGAGAAACGTGTGGCCTGTGGCCACGCCCAGTCCTGTGGGTCCCCAGGAGGCCACAGCACCGACGGGATTACCCTCGGCATCTACCGCGCGCACCACGGACTCGCTCACCCCGTTCTCGATCAGCGTGTGGAATTGCCCTTCCAGGCAGGTCATGGGCAAGAACACCGGCCACGCCCCTGTGTTTGTCAGGCTGGAAATCGTGGCGGTGTTGAAAACCTTCTCTCCGGCCCAGGTCGTGGTGTTGGAGTGGCCGTTGTAGGTGACAAACGCGGCGCCCGCGTTGATGGCATCTACAAGCGCCTCCCGAGCCTCCGTCCCATTGGGGTAGGGCACGACGCCGGGCGCGCTCTCGTCCTGAAGGTAGATTTTCTCCCGCGCGTACTCATCGGGAATCAGGCCATCCATGTGCACGAACCAGGGATTCTGGCCGTGGCTCAGCGTGAGCCCCTCCAGCGCTCCCCCGGGCTCGAAGTTGGCAGGGTCGATCTCCACCAGGTAATTCGTCTTGTCCAACCCATCGAAGCCGTACCACCCATGCTCCATCGACGTCGTGTTGGGGTTGTCGCCACTGGACACAGTGGCGACCTTTCGGTCGGCTGAGGAGAGAGCCCCGTCGTGATCGACGTCTTCCCACAGGTTGACGATGACGCCGTCAATACCTGATTCACTTGAATCGGGCCAGCCGTTGCCGTTGCTATCCAGCCAGATGTAATCCCCGATGAATCCGGCCCGGTTCGTAACCTGGGTGTTGACGACGGCCAACGGTTTGAGGTGTGTTCCCTTTTGTGGAAGGGAGGAAGGGCGTCGCCCGGCCGAGCGCGGGCTGACCGGCTTGAAGCCGAAGTCCTGATTGGGACAACGCTGTTGACCGGCCACCTCGTCCGAGTGGCACGTGAACGCGCCCGCGTTGTCATTGTTGTCGGTGACGAACACTGCCCGCTTCTCCCATCCGGCCGGGCCGTCCAGGCCTGCACAGCGCGCGTCGGACGGATTCTCGTAGCAAATGATGCGGCGCACCATAGTGTCGGCCTCGACGGCATCGTTGGCGGGCAGTCGTCCGATGGCCATGAAAGGCATGGCGTGCTTCTGACATTCAAGCGCGCCCGGATTGCTGCTGGTGCGAGGGCCGGCCACGAAACGGTTGTCCGAGGCCGTCTCGCCCATGAAACAGTCCACGCTGTCGAGATAGGGAGGGATGAACTGTTCCTTGGTCTTGTAGGGGTTGTAATCCTTGTAATCGAGATTGCCGTCGCCGAAGAGGACGACATAGCGGGGCGCGGGAGGCGTCCAATGGTCGCGCGCGTAGGCCAGGAACTCGCGAATGGCCTCGGGGGAGAGAAGGCCCCCGCTGAACTCGTCGTACACGTCCTGCACGTCCACCACTATGGTGCGGAGGCCACTAAACGTGGCCCGGTGTGCTGCCAACTGTTCCGCCTGCTCGCGAAACGCGGCGTGCGTGATGACGATCCAATCCGCGCCGTTAGCGGGATTCTTCAGGTCGGATGGGGTATCCCGCTCGATGCTGGCGGGGGTAAGAAAGGCCGGTTCTGCAGCCGCAAAGTACGCGTTAGGCGTGCTAAAGGCATCCTGAAAGGTCAGGGTGTACATCCCTCCATCAGGGCTGACCGTGGCATTTATAAGCCGTGTCGGATGCTGTGGGTCGGTAATATCCAGGAGGAGAATGGAGGGATCGGTGAACCCTCGAACAATGACCCGACGTTCGCCCGTCTCGGCCACAGTGAAATCGAGCACATCCCCTCGAGCGATGAATTGATCATAGTATTCCAATTCTACCCAGTTAAGCAACCCGTACTCCTTGTCGACAATGTCCAGAGGAACGTACAGGGAAATGACGTTCGTTCCGTCAATGAGTAGATTCTGATCGAAAGCAAATTCGCCGGTGAACGCGTCCTCGCCATCCCAGTAGGCGTCCCCTACCTTAAAGCCGTTCACATAGAAGATGGCATGATGGTCGGGATTGCGAGATGGGTCGCTGCTGGCCCCGCGCACGCGCGGGCGGAGCACCGCGGTATGCGGCAATGGTGAAGCCGTACTGATGGGAACGGTAACGCTAATCTCTCGGCGGGCCGCACAGAACCAGGGATTGGTGCACTCGAACGCGTTGTACGTCTTCCAATACCAGTGGTCGGCCCCCGCCTCCATGGGAACGTCACGCCAGTACTCGACGTTTTCCTCCAGGTGCAGAAGGCGAGGATAGTCGGCCACGGTAGGAGCGCTGCCCGGTGTGACGTCGCGCGTGGTCATGCGCAGGCCGTTCGCTCCCCCATACGTCAGCCAGTACACGTTGGGATCCTGGTACCGGGTGCGGGCCATTTTGCCGTAGAAAATGACGGCATCGCCGGGATCGAACGAACCATCTCCTTCTCCGACGACGTAAATCGCCACCTCGGTCCCCTGTTCCCATATCTTGAACGTACGGGGGTCCACCACATCCACGGGGATCCCGGCCGCGCTCAGGTCGTCATACGTCAGACGATAGATCCCGTCCCGCTCTACACGTATCTTGTAACTCAGGCCCGTAGCGGGCGTGCCCTGTACCGCGAGAGGGCCGATGTCCTCAGACACCTCTGAGGTGCCTGCCAGGACCACGTTGCCCCATGTACCCACCAATAGCGTGATAAGGATGACCAAGCGAACCAGCGTATCCCTGGATTTCTCCATGTTCTCCATCCCCAACAGAATCCCTCCGATTCGCACGAACTTCCACGGCTTCTTCGCGAAATGGCGACGGGATCTGCATCCCCCCCGCCGCCACGAATGCACACAGATATCCTCACTGTCCATAGGACAGTATGCCTACAGCGGTCTCTAATCTCTGGTTTGAAGATTGGAAATGAGAGATTAGAAATAGGAGATTTACCTCGATACGATGGGCACGAACAGGCGGTGGCCGCTCTGGATGCCCGCGCCCGGCTCCCACGTCTTGGGTACGGATACGGACCACGGGCCAATGGCCTGCTCACTCGGACTGGTGATGAGGCGGTACGCGTACGTAAGTCCGGGCCGCACCGTGCCATCATAGGCGGAGTAGGTGGCCCCCGCGCCTTGCGCGGGCACGTAAGTCACGGTTCGCCAGTTATTCGTGCCGGCCAGGGCCCGCTCCACCTGGAAGCCATCCACATTCTCCTCGAGCATGGTGCGCCACACCAGGTGCACACCCACCTCGGTCACCTCCGCGTGGAAGGACACGATCTGTACCGCTGTAGGCGCAATGTACCCAAAGTCCGCATCGTCCCGCGCATCACCGGATTGTAAGGAGAAAGGCCCCCACGTCGTCGGTGTCGTGTGAACGTAGGAACCATGCGTATCAGGTGCTATCACCTTATACGTACCTGGCCGAAGGTTATCGAACAGATAATGCCCTCCTCCAGAGGTGGTAGCCTGAGCAATCAAGTTATTCGCCCCATCGCGCAACTCTATCACGAACCCGTCAAGACCACCTTCACCCGGATCCTGCACCTGATCGGCATCGCTATCCTCCCACACAAAGTCGCCGATACTTACCGGCCGATACATACCCACATCGTAGGTTCGATCCGTTTGGCCGGAAGTGATGGAGAAGGGAGGCGTCATCCCGGTTGCTGGGTTCGCATCACTATCGGCTGCATCGTCGACTCCTTCATCCTGCAGAGTGATAGCATATCCGCTCGGAGTGACGAACTCCACCTTGTATGTGCCGGGTGCCTTGTTGGTGAATTCGTAAAGACCCGAGCCGTCGGTCGTTGTCGTATAGATGGCGTCATCGACCGTGCCAAACGTACCATCCGGCCCTGCGTAGTACAACTTCACCGTCACACCGCTGATGCCCGTGCTACCGTCATTCTGAATACCGTCGCCGTTCATGTCCTCCCACACGTAATCCCCGATGGTCACCGGCTGGTACAAGCCTGCATCCCACGTGTCGTCTGTCTCCCCCTCGGTCAACGTGGTGCTTGCTGTCTTCCCGGTAGCCGTATTCGCGTCGCTGTCTTTCGCGTCATTGCTGCCCTGATCCTGGGCCGTGAAGGCGTAGCCGCTCGGCTTCACGAATTCCAGGTAATAGTTGCCCGGGAACAGGTGCGTGAACTCATAGTAGCCGCTGCTGTTGGTCTGGGTCGTGGAAATGACGGTGTTGGTGTCTGCATCGTACAATTTCACTGTTACATTGCTCACCCCCAACTCCCCGGCGTCCTGAACGCCATTGCCATTGGCGTCCAACCACACGTAATTACCAATGGCCGCGGGAGTGAGAACGCTCACAGGGGCCGAATCGCACGTCTGACCGACGGGAGCGTTGTGTTCGTCGGTGGCCGCGACACAGGCCGAGTTCTCGGTCGCGCCGCCAATGCCTGTAGTCGACGCGCTCCCCGTGAACGTTACCACGATGCTCGTGGAGGTCCCGGGCGCCAACGGGCCCACGTTACTCCAGTCCAACTGGCCGTCATTCGCCGAATCCACAGGCGAGGGATTGGCACTAGAAAATGTCAGGTACGTGGTGTTATAGGTATCGCTCACGGGGATAGTGGCAAGGGTGGTGTCACCCGTGTTGGTGATGTAGATGGTGAACGTCACTACATCACCCACCAGGATGGGGCTGCTGGAGGTGCGCACCTTGCTGATGCTCACCGCGGGACGGGTCGTGGTGACCGTACTGTCATCGTCGCACACATCGCCGGGATCATCGCCGTTGACATCCTCCGCGCCCTGCACACAGGCCGTATTGGTGATGGT
This sequence comes from Anaerolineae bacterium, assembly GCA_026983525.1. Lineage (GTDB taxonomy): Bacteria > Chloroflexota > Anaerolineae > JAADDB01 > JAADDB01 > S141-23. The sequence continues at coordinate 7,836 of JALWHQ010000393.1, forward strand.
GCTCGGGTTGCTGGACTGGGTGACATTAAACACTACGTCGAACTCAAAGGTATCGCCAGGATTCAGAGAGCCTGGACCTGTAACGTCCGCCCACGTGAGGGTATTGCCCGCCTGAGTAGGTGTGATCCCCGATGTATCGCTCACATATGAGAGATGGGAGGGGAAGGTGTCCACCACCGGCACAGACGTCAGCACGGTGTCACCCGTGTTCTCCACCACGATGCGATAGGTGACCTGCCCACCGATGGGCACGAACGTGTCCGAGCCGACCAGGGTCTTCGTGATACTCACATCTGGACGTGTAATACGCACGAACGCTGTGTCTTCTTCCGGGTCGACAACGTCGCCATTCTCGTCCACCGCGGAGACTTCGGCGTAGTTGTGCACCTTGGCGTGCTCTGAATTGTTCCACGAACTCTGTGCTGTCGTGAATTCCACCACCACAGTCGTTGAATCTCCGGGATTCAGCGGCCCGATGTTGCTCCAATTCAACTGCCCGTCGTTCGCCGAATCATCGGGAGAGGGATTGGCGCCGGAGAACGTCAGGTACATGGTGCTGTAGGTATCCGTCAGTGGTACAGTGTTCAGAACGGTATCGCCCGTGTTCGTCACCGTGATGGTGAAGCGCACCGTCTCGCCCACGGTGGCGTACTGGTCCGGTGGTACGGGGAGCGCGCGCTCCTTTACAATGGCAATGGATGGGTTGCTGATCTCCACGTCCTCAGTGTCCGAATCGGGGGGTGCAATGTGGCCGTTCTGGTCCTGCGCGCCGCTCACCGTCGCCGTATTCGTCGTCACATCTCCGGGCAGGGATTGGGTCCCGGCCTTAGCGGTGAAACTCACCGTAACATGTTTCGTCTCCCCCGGCCCAATATCACCCAGAGATGCGGTGATGTCGCTCCAGTTCAGCGTTCCATCATCAGCATTGTTGTCCGTAGGCGGGTTGGCCAAACCCGCATATATCAAATAGTTGGTGTCGTACGTGTCTGTGATGGGCACGGTGGTCAGAGTAGTATTGCCGCTGTTGGTCACGGCAATATCGTACGTCACCGTGTCGCCAACGTGGGCGGGTCCACTTGCGGGGGATGCCAGGGTCTTCTCCACCTGCACCCGCGGACAGGCCGCGTCCATCTCGAAGGTCTGAGCAATCCAATGCAACTGGGAGCCGTTCGTGTCCTCCGACTTCACCTGCACGATAAGGTAGGTCTTACCCGCGGGCACACTAACGGAGAGGTCAAGCGTTGTCATGACGTTCCCATCTTGGGCAGGGGGGATGGTGACCGACTGGACACCGGGCTGGGAATAGATGTCGCCCGATGGCGGGGTGCCGCTACCCACGAGATAGTACAAGGTAGCGTTGGACCCCGTTGCCACTCCACCCACTACCGCGGTCAGGTTCGCAGTCCGGCCCACTGCGGCGGGGTCGAAGGTAAAGGTCACGGGGGAGATGCCCTCGCTGCCTGTGGGGGAAGACGATCCCTCGGCAATGTCCATGCCTTCCCAGAAGCTGACTACGTTCGGCCAGGTATCGGCGCTATCACGGTAGATGACGACCAACGCAGCTCCATAAGAGATGTCGAACTGATCGGGATCACCAAAATAGGGATCGGTGAAAGTGTAGGACGTCTTACTGGGACTGACATGAGGAGTCACATCCGCTCGATAGGCCCACGCGAAGTCGTTCGTTCCCCAAAAGGCGGGCCCACCGATTTTCGTTGTGTTCGCGTCTCCAACCTGGAAGGTCGCGCCCTCAAAGCGAATGGAGGGACTTCCCTGGTCGTACGGATCTCGCCCTGTCCAATACAAATATGCTTTCTCTACAGTAGCCGTAGCAGGTAGAGAGAGGCTAATCGTTCCGCTATTCTGGCCGTACATTCCTACGCCGGATACTGCCACTCTGACGGGCGAATCGTCAGAACACTGCCCATAAGTCTGATATTCATAAAGGGGTGTATCCGTATTACCGGCCCACACCCTACCGGTCTGGCTCACGATACCCATGCCAACGAACAGGGCGATGATGATTATCACGGCTAAGAATCGCCAAAATGATTGCCGCATCTTTCATCCTCCTCTCTACCCCAGGAAGTCATGTAAAGCGCTCTATAAAAACCTTATTCCCTTAGCACCAGTATAACATGCGCCTGTCTTTGAAAACCTTACAATTCGCTGACAATTTGTAAGCAAATCCAGGCATTTTTACACGTCGAACTTAGAACACTGTCAACGCAACAGGAAGATCTCAGCAAGAAGGCAGTGATCGCTCTAAGCTTTTAGGAAAGACAAAAAATGGGGTGGCTCCGTCAATTCGGAGCCACCCCGTGGCCTGGGGGATGAACAGGAGGAGGGGGCAGGTATACGTGAATGCCCTACCAAGATTCCATTCACGCCCTGCTCACGCATTTACGCCTTTGGTTCTGCTATCCACGTCCACATGAACAGCATCAGGAGGGCCAGTAGGATCAGCGCTTCCATGGGAAGTTCTCCTCGGGTGGCTGGTTTCTTTGGCTACCCTTTCCACACACTTAATGTGTACCACAAGAACATGAAAAGTAGATGAACCCCTTCGGTGGCTACGGTGACAATTTGTTCAAAAGGCCGCTGATCTTCCAAATGAGCCCGTGAACATCTACGTATCTTTATGAATTTGACCGCTCACAAGTACACTGCTTCGCTCTGATAGGGCCGAGATTTTATCCCTACACATGGATGATGTACCATACTCTCACCCATCACCCGGATCCAGAACGATTCAAGGTACTCCATGCAATACAACGACGTGTTGCCAAAAGAATTGGTTCCCTTTTTGGCTCCAAAAGGAGTTGCCATTATAGGCGCCACGGAGACTCCAACTAAGTTGGGTTACGGCGTTATGCGCAACCTCACCCACCCCGAGTGGGGTTTTCCTGGACCGGTGTACCCCGTGAACCCCAAACGTGACCGCATTCTGGGTTTGCGCGCTTACCCCTCTGTTGAGGATGTGCCCGACCCTGTAGACCTGGCCGTCATTCTTATCCCCGCACCCGCGGTGCCCGAAGCGGTCGAAGCCTGTGGCCGCCGCGGCCTTCGCGGGGTCATCGTTGTTTCTGGTGGGTTTCGCGAATTGGGTGAGGAAGGAGAGCGCTTACAACACCACATCGTGACCACTGCTCACCGATACGGTATGCGCCTTATGGGCCCCAATGGGATTGGTATCATCGACACTATCATCCCATTGAACACGACTTTCATTCGGGCCATGCCCCTCAGCGGGGCCATTGCCGTCATCTCCCAATCGGGCGCGCTGTGTGGCGCGGCCGTGGACTGGGCGCGCGAGCGCGGCATTGGCTTTTCCCGTATGTACAGCGTCGGCAACCAGGCCGACCTCACCGAGACGGACTTCCTACACGTTTTGGCCGACGACGACCACACGCGCGTCATCTGTCTCTACGTGGAGGAAATCAGCGACGGCCGTCGCTTCTACGAAATAGCCCAAGCCGCAGCGAAGAAGAAACCGGTCCTCTTCCTCAAGGCAGGCCGCACCCAGGCCGGACACGAGGCGGCCAAGTCGCACACCGGCGCGCTCGCGGGCGCGGTGAGCGCCTACCGGGCCGCGTGCGACGACGCGGGGGTTCAGTGGTGCACCTCCCTCCAGGAAATGCTGGAAGCGGCCCAGGCCCTGGCCCACACCCCCCCGCCGGAAGGACGCAGGGTGGCGGTGGTGACCAACGCGGGCGGGCCCGCGGCACTGGCCGCGGACGCCCTGGCCGAGCACACCCTTTCCCTCGCCCACCCATCCCCGGCAACACAAAACCGTCTACGTGCAATCCTTCCCCCTGCCGCCCAGGTAACCTCTGTGGTGGATATGCTCGGCGCGGCCGGGCCCCAAGAATACGCGGGCGCGACAGAGGCCGTTCTTGCCGACCCCGGTGTGGACATGGCGCTGATTCTGCACGTGCCCCAGGCGACCGTCAACCCGGCCGAGATTGTCCAGGCGGTGGACCGAGCACGCACAGCAGCAGGACGTAAGCCCGTTCTTCTGGCCTTTCCCGGTGAGGAGAGTGTGAGCAACGCGCGGCGCGACGCGAACCGGCGGGGATTGCCTGCCGTGGCCTTTCCCGCGGATGCCGCGCGAGCCCTGCACCATCTGGCAGCCCGAGCCGAACACATCGGCCGTCCTTTCTCTGCTCCCCGCC
>JALWHQ010000394.1 GCA_026983525.1 Anaerolineae bacterium
ACACCAACCCCGACACCTGTGCCCCCCACTCCGACGCCAACGTTCACGCCTGTTCCGCCAACGCCGACGCCCATCCCTCGTCCGCCAACGCCTACCCCAACACCTCCACCGGGGGTGCCTGTAAAAAGCACGCCTTCCGGGCAAACACCAACACTCACTCCCACCGTCACGGCCACACCATCGCCCACGGCTACGCCTACCGATACGCCCTCCCCAACGGCCACACCGACCACAACGCCTACGCCCACTGCAACCGCTACCGGCACACCAACGCCAACCATAACACCTACTTCTACTCCTTCCTCTACCCCTACTCCTATGGCTGTGCAGCCAGAAATTACAACGCCAACACCCGTCGTGCCTACCCCAACGCCTGTACCTCCTACGCCAACGCCCGCACCGCCGTCCCCTACCCCCACTCCCGTGCGCGGAACAACTGGCGCCTTGATTCAGGGCATCCTTCTCCTCTTCATCGGCTTAGGCGGGCTCATTGCCGCGGTTTACTTGCTTTGGCGTTCCATCCAAAGCGAGTGATGCGATGGATCAGGGATGAACACCCGCTTGTGTTGTCCGGTGTGTGGGCACTCCCTACCACGCGCACACCCTGATGCGCAACCGCGGCTACGACGTTGTCCATCCTGCTCTTTAGGGTATACAGACCCTCCGCCCACGCTCGCGCAATCACAAGGAGAGCGCGTCCACTCTGTAGAGAGACCACGGAGCACCCCCATCCCCATAGGACGCCCCAGCGTGCTGCGCCGGAGGTTGAAGCGAGGAATACTGCGTGTGTTGGGCTCCCAAGCCTGGCGAATGCGCGGCATCAGCCTTCCCTCCCGCCTCCAAGCGCGTGCCCTTGACGTGGGGTGTGGCCTCGGATTTTTCGTGCGCGCGTTGCGTGACCTGGGCTGGCGTGCCTGGGGTATGGACGTTTCGGCTCCCGAGTTGAGGCACGCCACCCGTGTGACACCACACCTTCTCTTGGGAGATGGCCACACGCTCCCATTTGCTTCCCACACGTTTGATGCCCTCTTCTTCTGGCATGTGCTCGAACACCTGGAGGACCCGCGGAAAGCCCTGCGAGAGGCACATCGGCTCCTCCGGCCCGGCGGCGTTTTGTTGATGGAAGTCCCGAACGTGGCCTCTGTGCAGGCGAGAACGTTCGGTAATCGATGGTTTCACCTCGCGTTCGATGTCCACTTTTGGCACTTTAGTCCCACAACGTTGCGGCTGCTGATGGAACGGGGTGGCTTTACGCACGTGCACGTGTGGACAGAAGCCAACGGCGTGGGATGGGTAAGGAGCCTTGGGTGGGGGAACGGCTGGGAATGGCTGTTCACCCTGGGAGATATACTCTTGAGTTGTGCCGGGGTAGGAGGGGTTATACGGGCCCTGGCTCAAAAGGGTGCGCCAAACGCGGGCCCAGCGAACAACTGACCCTGCGCACAGTGTCTCACAAGTTCATACGCCGCCGAAAGTCCTCAATAGTGCGCCGCAAACCTTCACGCAAGGGGACTCGAGGCTCCCACCCAAGCACACGTTTCGCCTTGGCGATGTCGGGCCGACGCTGTTTGGGGTCATCCTTGGGCAACGGCCTGAACACCACCCCGGCCGTGTTCCCTGTGACCTCGTTTACCAGGTGGGCGAAGTCGATGATTCGGTATTCCTCGGGGTTACCGATATTCACCGGCTCGATTTCGTCGGAAAAGAGGAGCCGGTATATGCCCTCAACAAGGTCATCCACGTAGGTGAAGGAACGCGTTTGCGTGCCGTCACCGTAGACGGTAAGGGGTTCACCGCGCAGTGCCTGGGTCAGAAAGTTGGGCACGACGCGGCCATCATTCAGGCGCATACGCGGGCCATAGGTGTTGAAAATACGCACGATGCGCGTATCCAGCCCGTGCACCCGGTGGTAGGCCATGGTCAACGCTTCGGCGAAGCGTTTGGACTCGTCATAAATACCTCGCACGCCAATGGGGTTCACGTTGCCCCAGTACGTTTCCGGTTGTGGGTGAACCAGAGGATCTCCATAAACTTCGGAGGTGGAAGCCAGCAAAAAGCGCGCGCCTTTGGCCTTGGCCAATCCCAGAGTGCGATACGTGCCAATGGCATTGACTTTTCCAATCTGGATGGGGAGAGCGGGGAAATCAGCCGGACTGGCCGGCGATGCAAAGTGCAACACCGCGTCAATAGGACCATCTACGTAAATGTATTCGGTTACATCGTGATATATAAACCTGAAACGGGGATGACCTGCTAAATGAGCGATATTATCCGTAGTCCCGGTAAGGAGATTATCCATGGCTATCACGGTATGGCCTTCTGACAGGAACCGGTCACATAAGTGAGAACCGATGAATCCAGCACCGCCGGTGATCAAAACCCGCATCGTCTACCCCTCTGATCCATAAGATTTTCGCGTACCACACGCACACACGGTGTGTATGATAACATTGAAGGGGAGTATCCACACAAGTTGAGCGGGATGATGATCACATTGGAAGAAACGCTCCCCTTCTCCCTGGGGCTTCCTTGAATGAGGAGTGAGACGGTGGAAGACGTGTTTAGGGCTCCGGTTAGGAGGCAAAGCGCAGTAAGCCCATAGAGCCCATGGGAAACACATACGCCTGAGTAAAGCATAGAAGACGGGCGGGACGAAAGATGCCTTCATCCCGCCCTCGCATTACTGTTTCTTCAATTCCTCCAATTTTTCTTCCAGCGCGCGAATGCGGTCCGAAAGAGCTTGAACATCTTCGCGTGTGGGCAAGTTTAACCGTTCAAGGAGACGCTGCAAGTGAGGTTCCAACTTCTCGCCCAAGCGTTCTTCCCAATCTTCCACACCCTTTTTCGGTCGTTCTTTGAGTTCTTCGAATAATTTGCGCGCGTCTTTTTCGGCTAATTCCCCACGCTCTACCAACCGGTCGAGAATATCCTCTATCTCATCCTTTGTCAACGCCAATGCCCCAATTCCTGCCAACAGCACCGAGCGCACCGTGTCCACCACAGTCCGCTCCACGCGCTGCTTTTCTGCCTCATGCTGAACTTCAACCATTCGCTCGGTCATTTCCCTCCCTCCTTTCCCGGTTCATGCTCGCTCTTGGAAAGCCGATGCACAATTATTTCTCCTCCTTTTTTCATCATAGCACATAAGCGCCCAAATATCTATCAGCATTTTGTTAGCATACGGCATACCCTTTTCCTCCCCTTTTTCCCACCCTCTTCCCTTACTCACGGACGATAGCTGTTCATCAAAAGTCCAAATTAATAACAGACCTCAGAACTTTTTGTACCGCGTATTTCAGGGAGCAACGTGCCTGCTGCTATAATGACAAGGGGAAAAAGACGCTCACGAGAGAAACTCGCATACATCTACTCTCTTCCATAGGGACAAATTCGCCCATTCCCCAACGATCGTGTTCACCTACAACGAGGAGGTGCACAATGACCGAGGCAATGGATAGGCCCTGGTTCCGCTTCTACGACGAAGGCGTCCCTCGAACCATTGAGGTTCCACCCGTTCCCCTCTACCACTTCGTGGAAAGCGCCGCGCATGACTTCCCTAACAAAACGGCCGTCAAAATGGTCCTGCGCTATCTGCCCCTGGGCATTTGTATTCACGGCTCGTTGACGTACGCGGCGCTATGGGATCAGATTAACCGCTTTGCCGCGGCCTTACAGAAATTGGGAGTCAAAAAGGGCGATCGGGTGGCAGTGATGCTGCCCAATATGCCGCAGTATGTGGTGGCCTTCTTCGGGACGTTGCGTGCAGGGGCCATCACCGTGAACACGAACCCCACTTACACCGCGCGCGAGTTGGAGCATCAATTGAAAGATTCGGGCGCGGAAACCATCGTCATGCTTAGTTCCTTGTATGAGCGACTGGAAGCCGTGCGGGACAACGTCCCCGTGCGCAACGTCATCATAGCCGACGTTCACGAGTACGTGGGGGGAATCTTCAAGAACATGGTCGCCCGCACACTGCGCAAGGAAGGACTCCTCGTTGACGTTCCCGAGAGGGAAGGCGTCTACCACTGGGACACGGTGATGAGTATGGGCACTATTGTCCCCGACGTGCCCGTTGAGCCCGATGATATCGCCCTCTTTCAATACACAGGGGGTACCACGGGGGTGCCCAAGGCAGCCATGCTCACTCACCGAAATCTGGTAGCCAATACCATCCAGGTGGCCTCTTGGTTACCCAGCGCCCCTCGCGGAGAACCCATCGTCATGGGGGCACTCCCCTTCTTCCATGTGTACGGCATGACCGTGGCCCTCCTCTACGGCCTGTACAAGGCCGGAACCGTAATCATGCTTCCCAACCCTCGTCCCATCGACAACGTGATGAAGGCCATTCATTACGAGCGTTGTACCCTTTTCCCCGGTGTCCCCACCATGTACATTGCCATCATCAATCACCCAGAAGTTCACAAGTACGACCTGCGCAGCGTGGAAGCCTGCATCAGTGGGGCTGCCCCGCTGCCAGTTGAAGTCCAGCAGAAGTTCGAGGCCATCACAGGCGGCCGCCTTGTCGAAGGCTACGGCCTGACCGAGGCTTCCCCGGTCACACATTCCAACCCCATTTACGGCAAACGCAAGGCGGGTTCCATTGGTTTGCCCTTTCCCAGCACGGACGCGCGAATCGTCGATCTGGACACGGGGGAGCCCTTGCCTGTGGGTGAAGTGGGTGAGTTGTGCATCAAGGGGCCACAGGTAATGAAGGGTTACTGGAATCGGCCGGAGGAAACGGCCATCGCCATCGACAAGGAGGGATGGCTGCACACGGGCGACATTGCGAAGATGGACGAGGAGGGTTACTTCTACATCGTCGACCGCAAGAAGGACATCATTATTGCCAGTGGGTATAACATCATTCCACGTGAGGTGGAGGAGGTCCTCTATAAGCACCCGAAAGTCCTGGAAGCGGTCGTTGCAGGCGTGCCCGACCCCTACCGTGGGGAAACCGTCAAGGCTTACATCGTCCTCAAAGAAGGGGAACAGGCCACGGCCGACGAGATCATCGCCTTCTGTCGCGAACATCTGGCCCCATACAAAGTCCCCCGGCTGGTGGAATTCCGCAGCGAGTTGCCCAAGAGCCAGGTGGGCAAGTTCCTGCGCCGGGTACTGGTGGAAGAGGAGAAGCGGAGGTTGGAAGAACAGCAGTCCAATACCTAATATCCGATATCCGATACCCAATCCCAAATATCTGGTATCTGGTATCGGATATCAGGTATTGGGTATCGGGTAGACATTCCACAAGGAGGTCTCGACAGCCCTATGTCCGTTACAGCACGCACTTATCCGCAAACCCGTTGGGATCTTTCCGACCTGCTGCCTGCGCCCGATGAGGAAGTAATCCAAACACGTCTGAAACAACTGGAAGAAGCGGTCACCGCATTTGAGAGGGCCCGCGCGTCCCTCAGCCCCGACATGCCCCCCGACGCGTTCCTCGACCTGGTGCGGCAATACGAGGCCATCGTCGAGGAGATGCGCGTCCTGGGCAGTTACGGCCAACTCTGGTTTTCGGAGAACACCCAGTCGCCCCAGGCGTTGGCCTACCTCAACCGCATCCAACAAGTGCTCACCGACTTCCAAAATCGGCTCCTTTTCTTCGACCTCTGGTGGAAAAGCCTGGACGACGAGGCAGCAGAACGACTGCTTCCCCAAGGGGAGGAGAACGCGGACTACCGCCATTTCCTTCAATCACTCCGGCGGTTCAAGCCCTATACCCTGGACGAGCAAGTCGAGCAGGTGATCAATCTGAAGGATGCCAACGGCATTCGGGCGGTCGTCACGCTCTACACCATGCTCACCAATCGGCTTGAGTTCACCCTGCAGGTGGACGGGGAAACCCAACGCCTTACACGGGCCGAACTCTCGGCCTACTTCTACTCTCCCCGTGCCGACCTGCGCGCGGCGGCGTACCAGGAACTGTACCGGGTCTACGGCGAGGAGTCCCCCATTCTAGGACAGATGTACGTCAACCGGGTGCGCGATTGGCACAACGAGTACGTCAAGGTGCGCGGCTTTGCAACGCCCATCGCCGCCCGCAACTTGATGAACGACATCCCGGACCGGGCGGTTGATGTTCTGTTAGAAGTCTCCCGCCGAAACGCACCCTTGTTCCAAAGGTACTTCACGCTGAAAGCCCGTTGGCTGGGCATGGAAAAACTGCGGCGTTACGACATCTACGCGCCCCTGGCGGAAAGCGAGAAGCGCGTGCCCTACGAGGAAGCGGTGGCCCTGGTGCTGGACACCCTGGCTCGCTTTCATCCGGAGGTGGCGGCCAAGGCCGAGCGCGTGTTCGCCGAAAACCACATCGACAGCGAGATCCGCAAGGGCAAGCGAGGAGGCGCCTTCTGCATGACCGTCTCCCCGCGCTTCACCCCCTGGATTTTGATGAACTACACGGGCCGCCTGCGAGATGTGGCGACCCTGGCCCACGAGTTGGGACACGCCATCCACAGCATGTTGGCCGAGCACCACTCCATTTTCACCCAGCACCCGCCCTTGCCCTTGGCCGAGACCGCGTCCGTCTTTTCGGAAATGTTGCTGGTCGACCGTCTGTTGCAGGAAGAAAGCGATCCCCTGGCCCGGCGGGATCTCCTGGCATCCGCGGTCGACGACATTTACGCCACGGTCATGCGCCAGGCCTACTTCGTACTCTTCGAACTCAAGGCGCACGAAATGCTCAACGACGGGGCCTCGGCCGACGACCTGCACGAGGTTTACATGGAGAACCTCTCCGAGCAGTTTGGGGATAGCGTGGAGGTTGCGCCGGAATTTCGTTACGAATGGACGAGCATTCCCCACATCTACCACACACCTTTCTACTGCTACGCGTATACCTTTGGACAGTTGCTGGTGTTGGCCCTCTACCGGCGCTACCAGGAGGAAGGGGAAGCGTTCAAGCCAAAATACCTGAAACTCCTGGCCTACGGGGGCTCGGCACGCCCCGAGGATGTCCTGCGCGAAGTGGGCGTGGACATGACCGATGCAGACTTCTGGCAGAAGGGGTTCGATGTGGTGGCGGACATGATCCGGGAGTTGGAAAGTCTGTAAGTGAAAAGAATTTTCCCTTCACGGAGGCGCCATGACAAACGGTGCGTGGCTTAGGAAGGCATGGCGATACGTTGAATCACCCATTTATGTCGGCATTGGAGCCACTTTAATTGTGGCTTCTATGGGAGGCTTGATAGAAATTTGGATAAGGCTTGTCTCTCCTTGGGTAATGGGGAGGTCTCCGTTGGACATCCTTGAAATCCTCGACCAATTGTTACTTATTTCCATGTTGGCTGAGATTCTTCAGATGGTGAAAATCTCTCTCGTACAACGCAGGCTTTCCAGTGAGCCTTTTCTCATCGTGGGGCTTATTGCTGTCGTCCGTCGCGTGCTCATTATCACAGCCGAGGGTACACGCATGATAAGTCAAGTAAGCGTGCAAGAATTTTTGGTGCTGATGATGGAACTTATTATCCTGGCTGTCCTGCTGCTCATTTTCGTCATCGCTATTCAAAGGCTTCGCCAGCAACGTCTGGATGAGATGCGGCGCTTGCGTGAGGAGGCACGCCGATATGGAGAGGCTCCCTCATGGGTAGAACTTCTGCAAGGGCAGGTGGAATAGAGAGGGTCGTCGAGACAAAAATTACATCAACTGACATCCCGCTCTCCCGCTCGCTGCACATAAGCCTTGGCACGTCGACGGAACTTATCGCGCGGAAGAAGTATTCGCCTCCCACATCCAAGACACACCAATCCTATATCCGCACCCACGCGCACAACTTCCCAATCCGTACTGCCACAAGGGTGCGGCTTGCGCAAGCGCACCACATCCCCAACCTTCAGGTCGAACCATTGTTGGGTCATGCAAGCCTCCCCATGTGACAGACAACAGGGGCGACCCTTACACCTTACAGGTCGCCCCTGTTGTCAATTACTGTTCCCTCTCGAACTCATCATGCTCCGAACAATACGAGCCTGCCTATGGACTACGCGGCCTGACGCTGAAGTACAGGACGGAACTTGTATCCGTACAAAACAATACCCTCATCGCCTTCTTCCGTAAGGCGGCGGGTAACCATTTCTACTGGCATTCCGATATGAATTTCTTCGGGATCCACATCTGTCAGTTGGGCTGTGATAAGTGGTCCCTCGTCCAATTTGACTAAAGCGACTGTATATGGACGATAGCGCTCGAAGTTCGCGGGAACGTCATAAACGGTCGAGAACGAGTATACGGTACCCCGTCCACTAAAGGTGTACGGCGTCGAGGCAGGCTTGCCGCACTCCGGGCACACATCACGCGGGGGAAAAAGGTGCGTTCCACAAGATGGACAAATCTCTCCCTGCATTGTTAGCCTTTGCTTGCGAAGCCTCCAATGACCAGCCACTCGCATCGTTTCCTACCTCCTAACATACGGGCGAAATTTTCCCACGCGCCCCATTATAGGAGGAAGAAACTATCAAAATCTATCAGATGACCCGCCATGCTCACTCCAGCGCGGCCCAGACCTCGATCTTCGTCCGCACGCGGCGGATGACCTCGTCGGTGAACTCGGTCGTGGTGGCGTTGCCGCCCAGGTCCGGCGTGCGCACCCCCTCGTACACAGCCTCGAAGGTGGCCTCGTAGATAGCGCGGGACGCGCGTTGGGCATCCTCGCTCTCCATGTGCCGCAACAGGGCCGCTCCCGCCAGAATCATAGCCATTGGGTTGGCGATGTTCTTGCCGAAAAGCGCGGGCGCTGTGCCGTGGGGCGCTTCGGCCATCACCACTTGGACGTGAAAGTCCTCGTCGAACGAGAGCAGGAGAGATTCCGCCCCGGCGATGGAGCCAAAGAGTTGCAGGACCAGGTCGCTCATCAGGTCGCCATCCCGGTTGAGGGTGGGGATGACCATTGGATCGCCGGCGCTGCTGATGAGCAACGCGTAGGTGGCGTCAATGAGTTGGGGTTCGTAGCGCACGTCGGGATAGCGTTTGGCAGCCGCGTCCAGTTCCTCTTTGAACATGCCCTCATAAATGGGGGAAACCGTGTACTTGGGGCCACCAAACACTTTGGCGCCGGTACGACGGGCATGGTAGAAGGCGTACTCGGCCACGGCGCGACACGTGCGACGGCTAATTTTCTCCAATCGAAAGGCCCATTCGTCGCCGTCTTTCTCCTCGCGCCACTCCTTGGCACCATAAGCGTCGTCCACCGCCATGCGCACGACGGTGATGGGCGCGTGTACGCCGGCCAAAGGCCGCACCCCCGGAATACGGCGGCCCGTGCGCACGATGACTTTGCCGTCCACCTGCTCGCGAATGATGGCATTGGGACTGCCCACGTCGTTGGGGGCCTCGGGCGTGATCGTCGCCGCCTTGAGGCCGAAGCGGTATTCGCGCAGCGCGGCCGCGGCCTCGTACACCACTCGATTCTGGGTAGCCCGCCGGTTTTCCAGGCTCAAGTCGAAATGAAGGAAGTGCAGGTCTAAGCCCGTAACCGCTGGGTCCAGCACGCGCAGGGCTTGCTCCAACAATTCCTGCCCCGTTTGGTCCCCCTCCATCACGACAACCGTCGTTTTCCTATCCATCATTCTGCAACCTCTCAAAGCGAGTCTATTCCTTCATGGTGACTTAACCCGCAGCGTCCGCAAGCGGTTCAGGGCCGCGGCCAGTTCGAAACGGCGGAAGTACGCGTAATCCCCCACGGGCCGCGAGTCGATGATGTCCAGGCCCTTCTCCGCGATGTCCCGCTCCACCGCGTCGAGAATCTCGCGCACGCTGCGACGCCCGTCCATGTACTTCTCCCGCGCGTAGTACAGCGCCTGCCCAATGGCGTTCAACTGGCTCGGGTGCACCAACTGCTCCACCGCGGTCAGGTCGATCTCATGCCGCCCGAAGAGGATCGTCTTCACCCCCTTGGCCGTGATCTTCACCTCCCGCTTGCCCTTGGAGGGGTCCAGACTTTCGGCCAGGGGGATGCGGTCGGTCACGTCGCCGAAGCGTTCGCCCCCCTCGGGCTTGCGCTCGGCCCGGTACTTCTGGGCGATAGCCCGCGCCTCCTCGGTCACATCCCGGGGCCGGTACTCGTCCATCATAATCACCGTATCGGCCACGTCGAAGTAGTCGCCCGACCCGCCCATGACCAGGATCGTGCTCACGCCATAGTCGGTGTACAGTTGGCGCACCTTGTCCACGAAGGGGGTGATGGGCTCCTTGGCCTTGGCGACCAGTTCCTGCATACGGTGGTCGCGAATCATGAAGTTCGTGGCCGCGGTGTCCTCGTCCACCAGGAGCAGGGTCGCGCCCGCCTCCAGAGCCTCGATGATGTTCGCGGCCTGGGAGGTGGAGCCGGACGCGTCGTCGGTGCAGAACTGGGTGGTATCCCGCCCGAAGGGGAGGTTGTTGATGAAGGGGGAGATGTTCACCTTCTCCACGCGGCGTCCGTCCTCGGCGCGAATCTTGACCGCGCCCGGGTCGGTGACCACGAACTCGCGACCGTCGCCGGGAATGTGGTTGTACACGCCCAGTTCCAGCGCGTTGAGCAGGGTGGACTTGCCGTGGTAGCCCCCGCCCACGATGAGGGTGATGCCCCGCGGAATACCCATCCCCGTAATCGGCCCCCGGTTGGGCAGGGTGACGGTGACGCGCAGGCTTTCGGGGCTTTGGAAGGGAATGACGATGCCCTCGCGCAGGGGTCGCGGGTCTACGCCCGAGCGCCGCGGCAGGATGGCGCCATCCGCGACGAACGCGACCAGGCCCAACTCGGGCAACTGCGCGCGCAGGTGCTCCGCGTCCTCCACCGTCTCCACGTGACGGCGCAGCGCCTCCTTGTTGAGCGAAGCGTATAACACGGCCCGCTTGACGATGGCCGGCACGTCGCGCAGGAGCAGGTCCTCGGCCTCGTGGCCGAGGACGCGGCGGCCCGCGGCGGGCAGGCCCACCACGAAGCGCACCTCGATGCCCTGGTCGCGCACGATGACCGCAGTGCGCGGGAGCACCTCCTGCCCGGGGCGGTCGATGGCGATCAGCCCTGACTTGCCCGAGCCCCGGCGCTGTTCCACCTGGCGGCAGGCATTGGCGAACACGCGATTGATGTAGTCGGCCAAAGCCACGCGACGAATGGGATTGGCGTACAGGTCGGCCGGGAACTGGGCCACTTGGTGGGGGACGAACGCGCGCAGCCGCGAGGGCGCGGCAAAGGGGTCCCCCTGCACGTGATCGATGTGCAGCACAAAACCGGGGAACCGATAACTCCCCTGGATGTCCTTGTACGCCTTGTACCCCCGCCCGTTGATGCGGCGGAGCGTCGCCTGTAAGTCCGTCGTCGTTCGAATGCGCATGGTTTGGTTGTTGGAGATTGGAGATTGGAGATTAGAGATTGAGTATCGGGTATCGGGTATTGGGTATTTGACGCACGACGTCTCACGCATTACGCATCACGCATCACGCATTACGCATCACGTCATCACGCCTCACGCCTCCACCAACGCCACCCTCCCCACCGGCGTGTAGACCGCGCCCGTGGGCCGCAGGTCGCTGCGGAAGAGAACGACCTCGCGCACCACGTGCGCGCCGAAGGGATCGACCTTGACGCGGCACACCACATCGCCCAGCGCGGCCAGGGTGGCGCTGTCCAGCCCCTTGCGCACGCGGCCGATGGTCAGGTGGGGCGTGAAGGGGCGCTTTTCGGGCTTCCAGCCCATGAGGACCATGGCCCGCGCCACCGCGGCCTGCACGCGCGCCAGCGCGTCCGTGTTCCCCCCCACCCCCAGCCAGACGATGCGCGGGCGGCGGTAGTTGGGGAACACCCCAACGGCTTCCAGTTCCATGCGGAAGGGTGGGATGCCGTCCAGGGCCTCCCTGGTTTGCGCCACCAGGTCGGTGACCTCGTTCCGCGGGCGATTGCCGAGGAAGACCAGGGTCAGGTGCACGTTGTGGGGCGGCGTCCAGCGGACGCTATCGCGCGGCACGCGGCGGGCCAACTCCTCCTGAATGTGGGCGATGGCCTCGTGCACATCTTCGGGCA
>JALWHQ010000395.1 GCA_026983525.1 Anaerolineae bacterium
ATCAGGTACTGGGAATCAGGTATTGGGTATCAGGTAAAGGGGCTTCACACCCCATACCCGATACCTGATACCCATTACCCAGTACCTGATCCCCATTCCCCACTCCCAATTCTCACTTCAGCATCGGCATCTTAATGCCGTGGCGCTTGGCCGCCTCGATGGCGATCTCGTACCCCGCGTCTGCGTGGCGCACAACGCCCAGGCCCGGGTCGGTGCGCAGCACGTGGGCCAGCCGCCATTCGGCTTCCTCCGTGCCGTCGGCGACGACGACCTGCCCCGCGTGCTGGCTGTAGCCCATGCCCACGCCGCCGCCGTGGTGGAAGGAGACCCACGTCGCGCCTGCGACCGCGTTGAGCAGCGCGTTGAGGATGGGCCAGTCGCTGATGGCGTCGGAGCCATCCTTCATGCCCTCGGTCTCCCGGTTGGGGCTGGCGACGGAGCCCGCGTCCAGGTGATCGCGGCCGATGACGATGGGCGCGCTGATTTCGCCCTTGCGCACCAATTCGTTGAAGTAGAGGCCGGCCTTGTCCCGCTCGCCGTAGCCCAGCCAGCAGATGCGCGCGGGCAACCCCTGGAAGCGCACCTTCTTCTGGGCCATGGTGATCCAGCGGCGCAGGTGGTCGTTCTCCGGGAAGAGTTCAAGGATGGCCTGGTCCGTGCGGTAGAGGTCCTTCGGGTCGCCGGAGAGGGCCACCCAGCGGAAGGGACCTTTGCCCTCGCAGAAGAGGGGGCGGATGTACGCGGGCACAAAGCCGGGGTACGCGAACGCGTCCTTCACCCCCATGTCGTAGGCTTCCTGGCGCAGGTTGTTGCCGTAGTCGAACACCACCGCGCCGTTGCGCAGGAAAGCGAGCATCGCCTCCACGTGTGTGGCCATACTCTCGCGGGAGCGCTTCACGTAGGTTTCGGGGTCCTTCGTGCGCAGTTCCTCGGCCTCGTACACGCTCATGCCTGCGGGCACGTACATGAGCGGGTCGTGCGCGGGTGTCTGGTCGGTGACCACGTCGGGCACGATGCCGCGGCGCGCGAGCTCGGGGAACACCTCGGCCGCGTTGCCGATGAGCGCGATGGAGCGGGCCTGGCCCTCCTTCAGGTACTGTTCCACCCGGCGCAGGGCCTCGTCCAGGTCGTCCACGATCTCGTCCACCTGCTCCAGCTTGAGGCGCCGCTTCGCACGGCGCGGGTCCACCTCCACGATGAGGCCCACACCTTCGTTCATGGTGATGGCCAGCGGCTGCGCGCCGCCCATCTCGCCCAGGCCCGCGGTGAGCACCCACTTGCCCTTCAGGCTGCCGCCGAAGTGCTGCTGCCCCACAGACCCCAGCGTTTCATACGTGCCCTGGAGGATGCCCTGAGTGCCGATGTAAATCCAGGAGCCAGCGGTCATCTGGCCGTACATGATCAGCCCCTTGCGCTCCAGTTCGTCGAACACCTCCCACGTGGCCCACTTGGGCACGAGGTTGGAGTTGGCGATGAGCACGCGCGGGGCGAGGGTGTGGGTTTCAAACACGGCCACGGGCTTGCCCGACTGGACGAGGAGGGTCTCGTCTGGCTTGAGGTTGCGCAGGGCTTCCAGAATGGCGAAGAAGCTTTCCCAGTTGCGGGCGGCTTTGCCCCGACCACCGTAGACGATGAGGTTTGCCGGATCACCTGCCACCTCGGGGTCCAGGTTGTTCTGGATCATCCGATAGGCGGCTTCGATCTGCCAGTTCGCGCAGGTGAGTTCGGTGCCGCGCGGCGCGCGGACCACAGGAATTTCTTTGACGGCCATAGGAAGCCTCCTTTCTCAGATACAGTGGGCAAAGCACTGGATTGTGTCTGGTAATGTCTAATGCGTAATGCGTAATCCGTAATTCGTAATGCGTAAAGCGTATTGTTACGGATTACGGATTACGCATCACGCATCACGCACTACCCTCCCAGATACGCGGCCTGGACTCGCGGGTCGCGACGGAGTTCATCGGCAGCCCCTTCGAGGACGATCCTCCCATTCTCTAATACGTATCCCCGGTCCACCACGTTCAGGGTTTCGTGCGCATTTTGTTCTACGATGAGCATGGAGACGCCCTCCTCCTTTAGCTGTTTGAGGGCCTCGAACACGGTGTCCACCAGAACGGGGGCCAGTCCCATGCTCACCTCGTCCACGACAAGAAGTTGGGGAGTGCGCATGACGGCGCGCCCGATGGCCAGCATCTGCTGTTCCCCGCCGCTGAGGGTGTGGGCAATTTGACGGCGCCGCTCCTTGAGGACGGGGAACAGGGAGTACACCAGCTCCATGCGCTCGGTCACGCGACGTGGGTCCGATTCCAGGTAAGCCCCCAGGCGCAGGTTGTCTTCCACCGTCATCTCCCGAAAGACGCGCCCCCCTTCCGGGATGACGGCCATACCCCGCGCGGTGCGCTCCCACGACGGCAGGTGGGTGATGTCCTCCCCGGCGTAGGTGATACGCCCAGACCGAGGCGCGATCCAGCCCACCACCGCGCGCACGATGGTGGACTTGCCCGCGCCGTTCGCTCCCAGAATAGCCACCGCCTCTCCGGGGTGCACGTGAAGTGTCACCCCGTGCAGGGCCTGAATGTGTCCGTAAGCGACGACAAGATCGGCAATGTGCAGCAAAGGCGTGTTATTGCTCATGTTCGATTCCATAAAGTGTGATGGGTGTAAGAGTAATGCGTCATTCGTAATGTGTAATTCACCGGCGTAAGGGCGAACGGCCTTTGCAGGAACCCCTGGGCCAGGCGCCCTCACATGCGCATTACGCCTTACGAATTGCGCATTACGTTCCCCGTATTCCGCTGTGTCCCAGGTATGCCTCGAT
>JALWHQ010000396.1:0-905 GCA_026983525.1 Anaerolineae bacterium
CCCAGTACAGTCATGCCCTGGCCCTGGGCCTGCATGAAGCGGGCGATGCAGTCTGCCTGCTCACCGGCGCACGAGACGAGCTGGCCGGTTGGAAGGTGCCTTTCGAAAAGCATGCCTGCCTGAAATCCGGTACCCTGGGCTGGTGGTGCCTGCGGCGTCAGGTGCTCCGGTTTGCACCGGATGTCGTGCATCTGCAATGGGTCCAGCAGCCCGTGCTTGCCCTCGCTTTCATGCACTGGGCAAGGGGCCGGGGCATCCGGGTCGTCTATACCCCGCACAACATCCTGCCCCACGAGCGGCGCTGGCTGAGCCTGCCCTGGTTCCGGGCACTCTATCGTCGGGTCGATCGGGTGGTCGCCCGCGATCGGCACCTGGGCTGGGCTCTCGAGGAGCTGCTGGAGACGCCTCGCGAGCGGGTGGCCTATTTGCCCGGCAGCCCGAATCCGCTGGCGCTCGACGCCTTTCCCGCCATGGCCTTTCCGGAACTGGCCGACCGATCCGGCCAGTTCCGGATGCTTTTCTTCGGCCACGGCTGTGCCCGCAAGGGCCTGAATCAATTTCTGCAGATCCTGGCCGAGAATCGCTGGCCAGGAAACCTGGAGCTGGTGGTGGCCGGCGAAGACGTGTTGGCCGGTGTCGAGGACCAATGGCTTGCCGCCGCGCGCGCGCGCCTGCCCGTCACGGTCATCGATCGCTATCTTCAGCCAGCAGAAGTGAAATACCTGTTCACCCACGTCGATTTGCTGATTCTGCCCTATCTCAAGCAGTGCAAGAGCCCCCTGACCGATCTGGCGGCAGCATTCGAGGTGCCGATCCTGCGTTCGGATCGGGTTCAGGGGGCCGGATTCCGGGATGGTGAACACGGCCTGAACTATCTGCATGACCACCCCGAACTGCTGGTGGGA
>JALWHQ010000396.1:915-2817 GCA_026983525.1 Anaerolineae bacterium
ACCGGTCGCCATGCAGGCCCTGCGCGAACGTCTGCACCGTCGCGTGCCCGGCATGGCCGCCATCCGACGGCTGGCGGACGGACACCGGAATCTGTATCGGGACCTGCTCGCCACGCCGGAAACGGCCGGCGGAAAGGTTCATCTGGCCGGAAATGCCACCCCCGGGAGGTCATGATGTCCGGTGCAGGCAAGACGCTGATCCTCATCGCCCACGAGCGCAAGTTGCCGGATCTCATCAAGCTCATGAAGACCCGCAAGGCGGTCTTTGCCGACTATCGCTTGCTGGCCACGCGGGAAATCGGCGAAGCCATCGAGGAAGCCGTCGGTCTCGAGGTGACGTCCATGTTCTCGGGTCGCAAGGGAGGCGAGATCCAGCTCTGCGGACTGATTTGCACCAACAGCGTTCGGGCGGTCTTCTTCATTCGCGATCCGGAGAACATCCGCCTGGATGAACCGGACATCACGCCGTTCTATCGGGCCTGCGATTTGAACAACGTGCCGCTGGCCACCAACATGGTCAGTGCCGTGGCCCTCACCCACTGGCTGGGGCGCCATCTCGAACGGGACAAACCTGCCGAGGCCCGCCTGAAGGAGGTCAAATGAATTCTTCGGCATCCCGACACGACAGCCTGAGTGCTGCCATCGACATGCTGCAGGGCAGGGATCTGATCGAGGAAGATGCCCTGTGTCTCAATGTTCGCGGACGCGGTGAACATTGCCACCAGTGCACCACCGTCTGCCAAAACGATGCGCTCACCGTCAGCGTGGATGCCATCGAGGTGAATCGGGAAGCGTGTACCGGTTGTGGTGCCTGTGTGCCGGCCTGCCCGGCGGGCGCCCTGCGCCTGCGTGGCTTCTCTCCCGAGCGCTTTCTCGCCATCCTGGATGGCGAAGCGGAAGTGCATCTGCACTGCACCGAAAGCCGGGGCAGTGGCGGGGGCGTGGTGATCTCCTGTTTCAAGGCCCTGGACGTGCGACTGCTGGCCGCGGCCCGGGCAACGGGTGTCGAAGCGATTCTCTTGCATGGTCTGGAACACTGTGCCGGGTGCTCGCGTGGCGGCGCCCTGAGTTACGTGGCACGTCTGTGTCTGCAACTCGAGGAATGGCTCACACCCCCCACCCTGGCATTGCGCCCCGCCACGGACCCGGCAGCCGGCAAGCGCCGTCTGCGGGAACGCGCCGATCAGCCCCGGCTCAGTCGCCGTTCCTTCCTGCGCTTCGCCGGCGCACAGGCAGCCGAGGCCATGGCCCGCACCTGGCAAGTGGCCATCGACAACGAGGAAGACGACATCGATCTGCCCTTCTTCCAGGACGATGTCGAAAGCGTCCGCCAGCCCCATCCCTACCAGCGCCTGCTCGCCGAACACGTGGCCCGACTGCCCTGGCGCGACACGCTGCCCCTGCCCTGGAAAATCCGCTCCCTGGGCGAACACTGTATTGCCTGCCTGGCCTGTGGCCAGCGCTGCCCCACCGGCGCCCTGCTCGCCGATGAGAAGGCCGAGGCCCTGAGCATTTCGTTCGACCCGGCCTTGTGCACGGATTGCGGCCTGTGCGAGACCCTGTGCCCGGTGGACGCCGTGCAGACGCGACCCGTCCGGGAAGTGGCCGAGGTATCCGAACCGCGCAGCGTGATCATGATGCGGCGACAGGTGAACTGCGATCGCTGTGGCACACCGTTCCTGCCCGAGGCCGATCAGACCACCTGTCCGATTTGCATCAACGAACAGGAACTGGACGAGGAATGGTTGTCCATGCTGGGAGGCTAAATAGCTGTGCCGAATACCATGTCGGTTCTTGGACACAAGGAATGGAGCCATCGGGCCGGAGGAGGCCGGGCATGACCGTCCGCCGCAGGGACGCGGCGGTTGAGCTTACAGGGATGTATTCACAGCGCGTCATGCC
>JALWHQ010000397.1 GCA_026983525.1 Anaerolineae bacterium
CGTCGGATGAGGACGCGGAACGCGCGGCCCGAGCCGTGGCCAATTCGCCCCTGTGCAAGACGGCCTTCTTCGGCGGCGACCCCAACTGGGGCCGCGTGTTGGGCGCGGTGGGATATTCGGGGGCCACGATAGAGCCCGACAAGGTGAGTCTGTGGTTCGCAGGGGGCGAAAACGGTCGGCGTGGCCCGCTCCTGCAGGTGGTGGAAGGGGGCACGCCCACCGAGTACAGCGAGGAGGAGGCCGCGCGCATTTTCGCCCAGCCAGAAATCGACATCCTCATCGACCTGGGCCTCGGCAATGGCGAGGCGGAGATGTGGACGTGCGACCTCGGATACGAGTATGTGCGTATCAATGCAGAGTATAGGACGTAGGGAACGGGTATTGGGTATCAGGTATCGGATATTAAAGATCTCGGCCTGGGTCCGATACCCGATACCTGATACCCGACACCCCTAATCCCGCTTGAACTTGGTGTAATCGGGCGCGGCGTAGGGGCTGACCCCGCCGCCCTCGATGTTCACCAGCGCGCGCACCTTCATGGGCAGGCCGAAGAGTTTGATGAATCCTTCCGCGTCCTTCTGGTTGTAGACGTCGCTCTCGCCGAAGGTGGCGTAGTCCTCGCGGTAGAGGGAGAAGGGCGACTTGCGGCCCACGACCCACACGCCTCCCTTGTACAACTTCAGCCGCACGGTGCCCGTGACCGTCTTCTGCGTCTCGCGCACGAACGCGTCCAGGGCCTCGCGCAGCGGGGTGAACCACTGGCCGTAATAGACCAGTTCCGCGTAGCGCAGCGCGACCATCTGCTTGAAGTGCAGCGTCTCCCGATCCAGGCAGAGTTCCTCCAGCGCGTGGTGCGCCTCGTAGAGGATGGTGCCGCCGGGCGTTTCGTACACGCCGCGCGATTTCATCCCCACCAGGCGGTTCTCCACCAGATCGACGCGGCCGATGCCGTGCTTCGCGCCCAGCGCGTTGAGCGTCTCCATGATGCCCACGGGCCCGCGGGAGATGCCGTTGATGCGCACGGGCACGCCCTCCTCGAAATCGATGGTCACGTATTCGGGCTCGTCGGGCGCGGCCTCGGGGCTGGTGGTGAGTTGGTACATGGCCTCCTCGGGCTCCTGCCAGGGATCCTCCAGCGGGCCGCCCTCGTGGCTCAAGTGCCAGAAGTTGGCGTCGCGGCTGTAGATGGACTTGCGGGTGTGGGTGACGGGGATGCCGTGCTTTTCCGCGTATTCGAGGGCATCCTCGCGGCTGCGGATGTGCCACTCGCGCCAGGGCGCGATGACCTTGAGTTTGGGATTCAGGGCCATGTAGGTAAGTTCAAAGCGCACCTGGTCATTGCCCTTGCCCGTAGCGCCGTGCGCGACCGCGTCCGCGCCCTCCAGTTCGGCAATTTCTACCTGCCGCTTGGCGATGAGGGGGCGGGCCATGGCCGTGCCCAGCAGGTACTTGCGCTCGTAGATGGCCCCCGCCTGCATGGTGGGGAAGACGTAGTCGCGCAGGAATTCCAAGCGCAGGTCTTCGATGTAGACTTTGCTCGCACCCGAGGTCAGGGCCTTCTCCTCCAGCCCTGCCAGTTCCTCCTCCCCCTGGCCGAGGTTCGCGGTGAAGCAGATCACCTCACACCCGTAGTTCTCCTTCAACCAGGGTACGATCACGGATGTGTCCAGGCCGCCGGAATAGGCGAGTACGACTTTCTTTACGTCGGACATGGTTGTACGCTCCTTTCGATACCGATATCTGATACCTGATACCCGATATCTGGTACTGGGTATTGGGTATCGGGTATTGGGTATTATTTTGGGTGTGCAAACGCAAGTTGGCCGGTGATACAAAAACGCCACGTGGCCGGTTGGGGCTCACGTGGCGGGTTGGGCGAGAGGTAGGGAGTGATGCGACGCGCGCACGTTTGCGGGGCTACCTCTCGCCCCGCCTGAACCTGACGCGCGCTTGGATGATTGGATGGGTGTATTTCTCGTTCATAGCGAAAGTATTATGGGGGGAGAGGGTGACAATGTCAAGTTTGGAGGATAGCAGATGGCAGATAGCAGTTAGCAGATGGCGGTTAGCGGTTAGCAGTTAGCAAGTGGCCAGTGGTCAGTGATCAGTGGTCACGTATCACGTATCACGCATCACGCATTACGTATCACGCATCACGCATCACGCTTCCCTCACTCCCCCTGAGGCAGCGTGTACAGCCGTATCTTTATCCCCGGCAAATCCCAGGCCCGCGCGAGGGTGAAGCGGCGCTCCAGCGCGCGGCGGGTGATGCCGTTGGGGTCGGTGTACCACTCGTGGCTGTAGATGAGCCAGACGCGCGAGCGGCCTGCTACCAATCGCTCGATGCGGGCCACGTCCGCGGGGGTGGTGAGGGGCTCGAGTTCGCGCGCGCGGGCGATGTCCACGGGAACGCCGTGGGCTTCGAGGCCGAGGCCCGCGCGCGTCGCGTAATACTCGAAGGGGAGTTGGGTCCAGGCCGCGTTGAAGAGGAGGAGGTCGTCGGGCCGCGCGTGGGCTTGGACGATGCGCACGGCCTGATCCCACGGTTCTGGGGGCGGGGACGCGTACCACCCGCGCAGACCGAGGATCTGGACGAGAAGGATGATGGCGACGGCGAGGGGAGCCAGGCCGCGCGCGCGCCAGGTGCCCAGTGCCCGCACACCTGCGACGACGAGCACATAGTAGGGAAACGTCGTCCAGATGAGGGTGCGCGGCTGGAAGACGGGGCGCAGGGGCGAGAGCGCGAGTTCGATAACGAGAGGCGCGAGCCAAAAGAGAATAAGTAGGACGACGGTGG
>JALWHQ010000398.1 GCA_026983525.1 Anaerolineae bacterium
TGTACTTCAGCACCGCCAGCCACGACCCGATCACCACCTCCCGCCACAATACCGCATCCTCCACCTCGTTCAAATCATACAGCCGGTAGGAAAAATCCGGCACGTACGCCCGCAACGCCTCCGGCGCTGCCACCAGTGCCTCGAAAGCCCGCGGCGCGCTCCAGGCTTGGACGCCGTGGTAGACGACCACCGGCACGATGGCCGCCAGTTTCCTCTCTCGCTGCCACTCCCGTTCCCAGATACGCACCATGTAGCGCAACAGTTGCCAGGCGACCCACCGGTCCGGATAACTCTTGTGCTCGAAGAGCACGTACACATACACCGGCCGTTGACCACCCCTCACGCCCACACGGAAAAGCACATCCCCCTGTTGGGCGCGCAGTTCCGGGTCGACGAAGGAGCCTTCCTCCTGCGTCACGCGGGTCAGGTCCAGGTGGGCCAGGACGGGTGGGGGGAGCACATGGTGGAGGAAGGCTTGTGCCCGCTTCCGGTCGGCCAGGAAATGGCGGAAGAAGCGGTCGTGTGGGTTGGAAAGGTGCGACGGTGAGTGTTCCTGTTCGGTCATAGGTGTTCCCCGGAATAAGGAAGGGTTCAGAGGCAATTATATCAAGCATTGGTGGACAGACAAAATACCGGCCGGGGCCGCGGTAGTGTCAAGTTTTTTGTGTAAGAGGTGAACCCTCCATGAAGGCCGCTTCCAGCGGCCTTCGCCTTGATGTCGCACGGGGTCTTTAGATATTGTTGGCAAACATATGGCCGACGCCGACTTTTATCTCGCCAAGCCGCAAAGGTGCAGAAGGGAAAAAGCCATAACTTAGCGGCTTGGCGCCTTTGCGAGAGATTACGTGTTCTTTCTCCAACCGATGGGGGCTTACCAACAGTATCTCTTTTCGCAGCCAACTGCCGGGCGTCGAGCATTGATAAGCCCCTTGTCGTGGGCAATGAATTTGCACTACCGGGTGGGATGTGCTACAATTCCCGTTCAGAAAAGGTGGGCCCGGTCGTGCCTGGCCCACTGACCACAGAGAGGATCGCGTGCGGAAAAGTGGGGGCTCCCCACTTTTCTTGTTGTAAGGAGGGTGTGGATATCTTATGGCGAAGAGCGAACTGATCATTGCCATTAATCAACTGTGTGCCGAGCGCGGGCTCGACCCGGAATCGGTGTTGAAGGCCATCGAAGAAGCGCTTGTCACCGCGTACAAGCGCAAGTACGGCGCGGGCGAAAACGTATTCGCCAAGATCGACACGAAGACGGGTGACATGCGCATCTACGCCGAGTTGGAAGTGGTCGAGCACGTGCGGGACAAGCGCACACAGATTGCATTAGAAGAGGCGCGCAAGGTCAAGCCGGACGCTCAAATCGGTGACCACGTGGTCATCGAAACGACCCCGCGCGACTTCACCCGCATCGCGGCCCAGGCAGCCAAGCAAGTGATCATGCAGCGCATTCGCGAGGCCGAGCGCCGCACCATCGAGGAAGAATTGAACAAGATGGTCGGGGAGGTCGTGCAGGGCACCATTCAACGCTTCGACCGCCGCGAGGATGCCATCATCGTCAACCTCGGGCGCGGGGAAGGGATCCTGCCCAAGTCCGAACGCATCCCTCGCGAGCGCTACCGCCAAAACGACCGGCTTTACTTCTACGTGCTGACCGTGGAGAAGGGCTCCCGCGGCCCTCACGCCATCCTTTCCCGCACCCATCCCGACTTCGTGCGGCGATTGCTGGAGCGGGAGGTGCCTGAAATTCGCACGGGCGCGGTGGAAATCAAGGCCATTGCCCGCGAGGCGGGCGCGCGATCCAAGGTCGCGGTCGCCGCGGTGCAGCCGGGTGTCGATCCGGTGGGATCGTGTGTGGGCGTGCGGGGGACACGCATCCAGGCCGTGGTGAACGCGCTGGGTGGGGAGAAAATCGACGTCATCGAGTGGAGCCCCGACCCGTACAAGTTCATCGCCAACGCGCTGAGCCCGGCCAAGGTGCTCGACGTGATCCTCCAGCACGAGAACAAAGAGCGTCGCGCCCTGGTCATCGTGCCCGAAAACCAACTCTCCTTGGCTATCGGACGGGAGGGGCAGAACGCGCGATTGGCCGCCAAACTCACCGGCTGGCACATCGACATCAAGAGTGACCGAGAAGCCCTGGAAGCGGGATTGGACAAGGAGGAGCGAGAACGGTTGCGCACGGTTTACGCTCAGGAGGAAGCCGACCTCCTGGCGAAGGCTGCGGAATTGCTTGAGTCCGGCGCTTTGGACGACATAGTAGGTGAGGAAACCGAGGCCGGCGAAGAAACCGAACCCGCCCAGACACTGGAGGAACCCCAGCCTGAGGAAGTTGCTCCTGCGGCTGCTGCCGCTTCTGATCCGGAAAAGGAAGAGGCCAAAGCCGCCGAGGAAGCCGAAGCCTCCGGCGAGGCGGGCGAAGCCCCGGACGAGGACCCCCCCGAGGAGGCGTACATGGATCCGGAGTACCTGGATCAACTGGCCATGCAACAACTGGGCCTTGACCAGGAAGACACGGCTTCGAGCGGCAAACCGAGCAGGGAAGAGCGACGTAAGCGAATGTGAGGCGCGCTCATGGCCAAGAAACATGTTCCCATGCGGACATGTGTGGTCTGCGGAGAAAGTTACCCCAAGCGGGAGTTGGTGCGCATCGTGCGCACGCCCGAGGGACGCGTTGAACTGGATTTACAGGGCAAGAAGCCCGGGCGGGGTGCTTACCTGTGCCGGAAGCCGTCCTGTTGGGATTTGCGTGTGGCTGTGCCCAAACTCCAGCGTTCGCTGCGCGCCACAATCGACGAGGAGGCACGGGCCGCGCTGGAGGAATTCGCGCGGGAGATACTGGCCGAGGCATCGGCGACGGTAGGGGAACCATCGTGAGGTGCAATGTCAGTCGTCCTTACGGGGAAGGCGACATGTCGTGGAGGAACGCCCAATGAACTGACGGCCTGAGCCGCAGTTGGTCGCGTATCCTTGATAACGAAAGCGTTTCCCAGCCGCCGCCGGGCGTGGTCTATCTTCTGCTCGGCGGCTTTTTTATAGAGTGAAGGCGCTGAACGAGTGCCTATGCATGTGAAGGGAGGTTTTGTCCATGCCCATGAGAAATGGATATACAGAAGCAACGAAGAAAACACGGGAGAAGCGGGAGCCCCCCTCTATGCGCACGTACCTTTTCGCCAAACGCAAGAAGCGAAACAAAGTTCGTGGCAAATCCCGAAGGGGTTCCCGCCCTTTTCACGACTACACCGTGGATGAGGGAGCGGATGTGGCTGTACTGGAAAAGGAAATGGCAGAGGCCACCAAACCCGAAAGCAATGAGGTGGAGTTGCCCCCGTACATCACCGTGCGCGAACTGGGGCAACTCCTCGGCCGCAGCCCCATCGACATCATCAAAGCTCTTATGAACCTGGGCGTGATGGCCCACATTAATCAAACGCTGGACTTCGACACCGCGGCCATCGTTGTGGAGGAGATGGGCTTCACCGTACGGGAACAAAAGCCCGATGTCGTGGAAGAGGAAGTCGAGGAAGAGGAGCACATCAAAACCCTTCGCCAGCGCATTCTCGAGGTCGAGGACGAGCGCAACCTGCAGCCGCGACCGCCTGTGGTCACCGTCCTGGGCCACGTGGATCACGGCAAGACCACGTTGCTCGACGCCATCCGCGAGACGGACGTGGCCTCGCGCGAGGCAGGGGGGATCACCCAGCACATCGGCGCGTACCAGGTCACCCTCAAGGACGGCCGCAAGATCACCTTCCTGGACACCCCGGGCCACGAGGCCTTTACCGCACTGCGCGCGCGGGGCGCCCAGGCCACGGACATCGCCATTCTGGTCGTGGCCGCGGACGACGGTGTGATGCCCCAGACGGTGGAGGCCATCAACCACATCAAGGCGGCACAAGTGCCCATGGTCGTGGCCATCAACAAGATCGACAAGCCCGACGCCAACCCCGAGCGGGTCAAGAACCAGTTGGCAGAAATGGGCATCGTGCCGGAGGATTACGGCGGCGACGTCATCATGGTACCCATTTCGGCCAAACAGCGCATCGGCATCGAAGACTTGTTGGAAGCGGTCATGCTGGTGGCCGAGGATGTGGGCGTGAAGGCAAATCCGAACGGCCAATGCGTGGGCACGGTGATCGAGAGCAAGTTGGATCGGTTCCGCGGCCCCACGGCCACCCTGCTTGTGCAGAACGGCACACTGCGCGTGGGCGACATCATCCTCATCGATGACATCTGGGGCCGCGTGCGGGCCATGTTCGACGACCAAGGGCACCCGATTAAGGAAGCCCCTCCTTCCACGCCGGTGCAAATCCTCGGCCTGCCGGAAGTGCCCCCTGCCGGGAGCATCTTCCAGGTCGTGGAAAACGAGCGAGTGGCTCGGGCCCTGGCCGCGGAGCGGGCCGCGGCTAAGGAAGCCGCAGAACGCGAGCGGCGCAAGCGCCTCACCCTGGAACAATTCTTCGCCAAACTCCAGAAAGGCGAGATCAAGACCCTGAACCTCATCGTCAAGGCAGACGTCCAGGGGTCGTTGGAAGCCCTCCTTTCCTCCCTAGAGCGACTGAATGAGCAGACAGGGGAGGAAACGCAATTGGAAATTCTCCACGCAGCCGTGGGCAACGTCACCGAGTCGGACGTGATGCTGGCGGCCGCGTCCAACGCCATCGTGCTCGGGTTCAACGTCAAAGTCGACCACGCGGCTGAGCGGCTGGCCGAGCAGGAGGGTGTGGACATCCGCCTGTACAATGTGATCTACAACCTGCTCGAGGATGTGGAGAAGGCCCTGCAGGGGTTGCTGGAGCCGGAGAAGCGCGAAGTGGTCCTGGGCAAGGCCGAGGTGAGGGCCGTGTTCAAGGTACGGCAGGGCCGCGTTGCCGGGTGCTACGTGGCCGAGGGCAAGATTCTGCGCAACGCGCAGGCACGCGTCCTGCGCGACGGCCAGGTCGTCTACGACGGCCGGATCGCCTCCCTGCGGCGCTATCAGGAGGACGTCAACGAAGTGCCCGAAGGGTACGAGTGTGGCATCCGACTGGACGGCTTCAACGACGTGCGTGAGGGGGACATCATCGAAGCGTACCGGGTAGAGGAAACATAGTGGGAGGATGTCACCCATGAAGATGAAAACGACCTACCAGTACAAGGTCGCCGATCTGATACAGCGGGTGCTCAGCACCGTGTTGCAGCGCGAAAGTCGCGACCCGCGGCTGTCCGGCGTGACCATTACGGGCGTGGAGGTCTCGCAAGATCTGATGCACGCGAACGTGTACTACACACACATCGGAAATCTGGATGAGACGGAAGAGGTGCAGCAGGCGCTGGAGAAGGCCGCGGGCTACCTGCGCAGCGAATTGGCTCAGCGCACGCGCCTACGCCGTGTCCCCGAACTTCGCTTCAAGTTCGACGACACGCTCATCCGCGCCCGTCGCATCGACGAATTGCTCGAACAAATCGCGCGCGAGCGCGAATCCAAAGAGGGGGAAGAATAACCGCCCATGTCCGACAACGCCATCACCGTGCCACCTGAAATCGCCAACGCCATAGACACGGCCCATCGCATCGCCGTCATCACCCATGTCGCGCCCGACGGTGATGCCATCGGTTCCTGCCTGGGATTGACCCACCTCTTGCGTAACCTGGGCAAGGACGCCATACCCGTGTGTCAGGATCCCGTGCCCTACATTGTGAACTGGCTTCCGGGCGTTGAGGAGTTTGTTCGCAAAGCCCCGGCCGATGTCGACCTGGTCATCAGCATCGACCTGAGTTCCATCGACCGCATGGGCGACGCCTACGACGCGGGGACCCTCGGCCACATCCCGCTGGTGAACATCGACCATCATGTCACCAACACCTACTTCGGCCATGTGAACTGGGTGGAACCCCGAGCCGTGGCCGCGTGCGAGATGGTGTACCACCTGGCCCTGGCCTTTGGATACCCCATCACTCCCCAAATTGCAACGTACATCCTGACCGGTCTGCTGACCGACACTCGAGGATTGCGCACGGCCAACGTCAGCGCGCGCGTGCTGCGCGTGGTCACCCACCTGGTGG
This sequence comes from Anaerolineae bacterium, assembly GCA_026983525.1. Taxonomy (GTDB): domain Bacteria; phylum Chloroflexota; class Anaerolineae; order JAADDB01; family JAADDB01; genus S141-23. Next base: position 6,043 of record JALWHQ010000398.1, read on the forward strand.
AACTGGGCGCGCCCATAGGCGAGATCACCGAACTTACCTTCAATCGGCGCCCCCTGGCCATTGTCAAACTCTGGGCCCTGGCCCTACCCAACCTGCGTGTGGAGCCGGAGGGCATTATCTGGCTGGTGATCACCGAAGCCATGCGCCAGGAAGCCGGGTATGATGAGCCGGGCGACGGGGGGTTAGTCTCCTTTATTTCCACGGCCGAGGAAGCCTACATCGGCGTGGTATTCACGGAGAAGCCCGACGGTACGGTGAACGTGAGCATGCGCGCCCGACCCGGCTACGACGTGGCGCGCGTCGCCTTTGCCCTGGGTGGCGGTGGACACCCCCAGGCCGCGGGGGCCACCATCGACGGCCCGCTGGACACCGCGGTGCAGCGTGTCATTCACGCCCTGCGCGAGGCCCTGACAGAACAGAAGGCCGCGCGGGCAGCCGTTCCCCAACCAGCCCACGCCGGCAAGTGACATCCGACAGCATGAGCAGGAAAGGTGTGGAGGCGAGGTGGGTCGGGCACGCGCTCAGGTACACGGCATCTTCAACATCGACAAGCCTTCGGGCATGACGTCCCACGACGTGGTGGACGCGGTCAGAAAACGCGTAGGCCAGCGTCGTGTGGGGCACGCGGGCACCCTGGATCCCCTGGCGACAGGGGTGCTCGTCGTTTGTGTGGGGTATGCCACCCGCCTCGTCGAGTACATGGTCGGCCACGACAAGGAATACCGCGTGACCGTACGCCTCGGCGTCGAGACAGACACGTACGATGCCGAGGGCACGGTCATTGCCGAGCGCCCGGTGCCCCCCCTCTCTCAAGAGGACATCGAACAGGTGCTCGCCCGTTTCCGGGGGGAGCTCGAGCAGGTTCCCCCCAAATTCTCGGCCATTCGCCGCCAGGGAAAGCGCCTATACGAACTGGCGCGCGCGGGCGAGGAGGTAGATGCCCCCTCCCGCCGCGTCGCCATCCACGCCCTGGTCCTCGAGCGGTGGACGCCCCCCGATCTCACCTTGCGGGTCATGTGCAGCGCGGGGACATACATCCGCTCCCTCGCCCACGATATTGGTCGGGCTCTGGGGACAGGCGCCCACGTCATCGCGCTCCGTCGCCTGCGCTCGGGCCCCTTTCGGGTGGAAGATGCCGTGCCCCTGGAAAGGCTTGTCCACGCGGACAACTGGCGCGCCTACCTGCTCCCCCCCGACGCGGGCCTGGCCGACTGGCCGCGGCTGGACCTTTCGCCTGCCCAGGCCGAGGATGTACGCCATGGTCGTCCACTCCTGTCGGAGCGACCTCCGAGGGAAGCGACCTGGGCTCGGGCTTATGTGGATGACAAGTTCGTTGCCGTGCTACAATGGAATGAGGAGGAGGCGCGCTGGCAACCGCGAAAAGTCTTTCTTTCCGGCTGACACGTGAGACACGCCGATTCGATTTCCCCCACCTGACCGAGCGCAACGCATGTTGAGGCGGCGGACAAGACCATGCACGTCATACGCAACCTATTCCAGCAGACGTACAGCGGCAAGACGAGCCTGACCATCGGCAACTTCGACGGCATTCACCTGGGCCACCAGCACCTGCTGCGCCAGGTGGTGGAGGACGCGCGCGCTCACAATCGCACACCCGCTGTGGTGACCTTTCAACCCCACCCGCGGCAGGTGCTGCACCCGGAAACGCGCATCCTCTACATCTCTTCCTGGGAAGAGCGGCTGGCCCTCATGGGGGATTTGGGCATCGAGTTGGTGGCTGTGGTGCGGTTCACGCCCGAGGTCGCCAACCTGAGTGCGGAGGCCTTCGTGCGCGCGCTGATCGACCGGCTGGGCATGGAGGCCCTCTGGGTAGGGCCGGATTTTGCCCTGGGCCGCGGGCGTGAGGGGGACATCCCCCACTTGCGCGCACTCGCCGACCGCCTTGGTTTCACGTTCCACGTTGTGCCTCCCTTCGAAGTGGACGGCGAGCCCGTTCACAGCAGCCGCATTCGATATCTCGTGGGGGAGAAGGGAGACATGCGCGCGGCCGCGCGGCTGTTGGGTCGCTGCTTCTCACTAAGCGGCATCGTCGTGCACGGTGACGGCCGCGGGCGTCAGATCGGCATTCCCACCGCGAATCTGGCCGTCGCACCCAACCGGCTGCTGCCGGCCAACGGCGTGTACGCCACCTGGGCCATCCTCGACGGCGAACGGTGGCCCAGCGCCACCAATGTGGGCATACGCCCCACCGTCTCGGGCGACAACCCCATCCGCACGGTGGAGACACACATCATTGGCTTGCGGCGCAACCTGTACTACCAGTTGATCCGCCTGGAATTCGTGGAACGACTGCGCCCCGAAAAGCGCTTCGCCAACATCGACGAACTGAAGCGCCAGATTCGGGAGGATGTAGCCCGCGCCGCCCAAATCCTGGCCTACGAAGAGTGCGATATCTTCTCGGGGAAGACGAGAGCCGAGTAACGCACCCGGCCCTCACCCCCTCCCCATCCCTGGAGTTTGGCCTTTTCTTATGATGAACACATATCCATGTAGATGTACAGCGGCTTATAAAGGAAAAGAAAGAAATTCATCACATTCTCGGGCCGAAGGCGCCGAGAATGTGATGAATTTCAACCGAGAATGTGATGAATTTCAACTTTTCTTCTTCGCTGCCGCCGTACACTACTTGGCTTCACCCCTCTTCCGGCAAGGTGAGGGCCTACACCAACAAGCCACCCTCGCCACCTTCACGAAGGCCCGCAGGTCACAGATAAAAGTTGATTTCGAGGTCGGTTATGAGGTAGGATATCGCAACAAAGCGTTGGCCTGGTGGGCATGAGCATCCCACGTCAGACTTCCATCCGCAGGAGGATTGCGACCTGTGACTAAGCGACTGAACATTCTGGTCACGACGGCCTGGCCGTACTGCAACGGCGACCTGCACATCGGGCACATCGCGGGCGCGTACCTGGGCGCGGACATCTTTGCCCGCTACCAGCGCCTGCGCGGGCACAACGTGCTCATGGTCTCCGGCTCCGACACGCACGGCACACCCATCACCGTGCGCGCGGAGGAGGAAGGCGTCACCCCCCGCGAAATCGTCGACCGCTACCACCCGCGCATCATCCGCCTGTGGCAGGAACTGGGCATCACCTTCGACCTCTACACTGAGACGGACACCGAAAACCACTGGCGCGTCAGCCAGGATTTCTTCCTCACCCACTGGAAGAAGGGCTACATCTACAAGGACGTCATGCGCCAGTGGTACTGCCTGACCGACGAGCAATTCCTGGCCGACCGCTACGTGGAGGGCACCTGCCCCTACTGCGGCTTCCCCGAAGCGCGCGGGGACCAGTGCGACAACTGCGGCCGCATCCTCGACGCCATCGAACTGAAGAACCCGCGCTGCCGCATCTGCGGGGGCACCAACCTGGAAATCCGCGAGACGGAACACTTCTTCTTGGACCTGGCCAAGTTGAACGAACCGCTGCTGGAGTGGATCCGCGAGGACAAGGAACACTGGCGGCCCAAGGTGCTCAACTACACCCGCGCCCAACTGGAAAGCGGCGAACTGCGCGGCCGCCCCATCAGCCGTGACATCACCTGGGGCATCACCGTGCCCGTGCCCGGCTACGAACACAAGCGCATCTACGTCTGGTACGAGGCAGTCATCGGCTACTTCTCCGCTACCGTGGAATGGTCGAACATCGTCGGTGAGCCCGACGCGTGGAAGACGTGGTGGAAGGACCCGGCCGCGCGCACCTACTACTTCATCGGCAAGGACAACATCCCCTTCCACACCATCATCTGGCCGGGGATGCTCATCGGCTACGGGGACCTGAACCTGCCCTACGACGTGCCGGCCAACGAGTACCTGAACGTGGAAGGCCGCCAACTCTCCAAAAGTCGGCGCTGGGTCATCGAGGTGCTCGACGTCCTCGAGCGCTACGACCCCGACCCCTGGCGCTACACTCTGGCCGCGATCATGCCTGAGGCGGGCGACGTCAACTTCACCTGGGAGGAGTTCGTCCGCCGCAACAACGACGAACTGGTGGCCACCTGGGGCAACCTGGCCAACCGCGTGCTCAACTTCGCCTACCGCAACTTCGACGGCCGCGTGCCCCAGCCCGGCCCCTTCGACGACCTGGACACCGCGCTCCTGCGCGCGTCCGAGGAAGCCTTCGACACCGTAGGCCGCCACATCGACGCGGTGCAGATTCGCGCCGCGCTGCGGGAAGTGCGCCGCCTGGCCGAGGAGGCGAACAAGTACCTGAACGTCAAGGAGCCCTGGAAGCAGATCAAGGGGAACCGCGAGGCCGCGGCCACCACCATCTACGTCGCCCTCCAGGTGGTGGACCGGCTCAAGGTGCTCTTCACCCCCTTCCTGCCCTTCTCCAGCCAGAAGTTGCACGAGTACCTGGGCTATGAGGGCAACATCATGGGGCGGCAGTGGACAGAGGAGATCGAGGAGGAGCAGAAGAAGCACCTGGTGCTACGCTATGACGGTTCCGACATTCCGGTGCGCTGGGAGCCGAGCACGTTGCCGCCCGGTCAGCAACTGCGCAAGCCCAAGCCCCTCTTCCGCAAACTCGACCCCTCGGTGGCCGAGGAAGAAGTGGAGCGAATGTTGCGCATGGCCTCGGGCAGGTAGGGGCGCACGGCCGTTGCGCCCCTACCTGGGCGGATGAACGGCCAGGTACTGGCGCAGGATATTTGCGCATTCCCCCACAATCTCGAAACTTTGCCACTTACCAAAGACCACCAGCGCATAGATGGCCGCGCCCACGACGTAAGGGTCTTGTACGAGTTGGCTATCGTACCACGCCAATTGCTCCACATAAAAGCCCGCCGGCGTGGTCGTCACTTTTCCCTCTCGCTTCCAGAAATCGGCAAAGTCCTTCCACCCGTACTTCTCTTGTCCGGGCTTCCCGCGCCCGCCCCCATCAATGCCTGCTTCGGTCATGACGAGAGGGACCTCTAAGCCTGCGGGTTGTAGATAATAGCGATATGCCTTGCGGTAACGCAAAGTGAGCCACCCCTCGTCGCCTTCATCTTGACCGGGTTGTGCTTGGTAAGGGCCATAACCAAACCACATGTAGGGGGCGGAATACTCGTGTAACCCTAAGTAACCTCCCGTTTCCTTTACCGCCTTCAGTGCGGGGAAGAAGTGCGGCCACAGGTCAAGTTCGGGATGGCCTGTGGGAAAGTTCCCCACGCACGAACGGATACCTTCACGTGCCAGCAAGTACGTGCGCTCCGCCTCGAACTCAGCCAGCCGCTTCATGGCATCGGGCGTGTTGACCACAGGTTCATTGTACGCCTCCCAGGCGTCAATGTACTGCCGACGCACAGGGTGGCCGGCCACCGACATCAAACGGTTGACAAAGTGACGCGCCAGCCATTTCGGGTCCACCTTGGCCCAATCGACATCCTCCAGTGGTGTGAATCGGGCAATGAGTGTCACGTCAGGATCAGCCTGCTTGATCTCTCTGGCAAAGTTAGGGTCCAATTCCAAAGTCTTGACCACTGCCAGGTTGCCCGTACCCAAGAGGTCGAACAACTGGGGATGCTTGTAGGCGACAAAGACGCCCAACTTGCTGGCCGGTCCCGGTGGGAAAGGGGTGGGTGTCGGCATAGGCATAGGGG
>JALWHQ010000399.1 GCA_026983525.1 Anaerolineae bacterium
TGGTGCAACAGGCCGAGGCCCTGCTGACCCACGCCAACAACGCCAAGACCTGGGCGGATAACGGCGACCTGGGCGAGGCCAAGCGCCACACCGAGCATGTGATCAACATCCTCGTAGGGGAGGACAGTCCCCTCTTCAAGGACTGGAACGGGGACGGCGCGGTGCAGAATCCCGGCGATGGGTTCGGCATCCTGCCCGGCGTGGCCGATTTGAATGGAGATGGTCGGGTGAACGTGGGCTATGCCAAGGGCACCCATGACCACATCAAGAATGCGGCCAACAGCCCTGACGCCACGGACAACATCAAGGCCCGCGCTGACCAGGTGAAGGCCGCCACCTACAACATCATGGGCCGTGGCAACCACGCTTACCCCAACTGGGGTGCGGAACTCCTGTACCAGGCCATGATCATCGAGGCTACCGATAGCATCACCACCGCGCGAGAGGCCGCAGCCAAAATGGTCACCTTCGCGGATCTCATCCTCAACGGGCAGGATCTCAACGGCAACGGCAAAGTGGAACCCATCATGGGGGAGGGTGGCGCCTGGGCAGCGTACCTGTACGCCCAGCACGCCGCCGACTACTATCCCCAGGAAGTGGTGATGGCTCGTCCCACGTTCCTGCCCTTCATCTCCCGCGGCATGGCGGCCCCCGCGCAAACGGTGAGTTACTCCCGTGACGTGCAACCCATCTTCGACGCCCGCTGCATCTCCTGCCACGGCGATGTGGGGCCCGAAGAGGGGCTCTCGCTGACCAGTTACGACGGCGTGATGGCTGGAAGCGTGGAAGGGCCTGTCGTCATTCCTGGCGATCCCGCCAACAGCGAACTGGTCAAGCGCATTAAAGGCATCAGCACGCCTCGGATGCCCTTCGGGGGACCGCCCCTTAGTGAGGAACAAATTCGCACTATCGAGACGTGGATAGCCCAGGGGGCGCAGAACAATTAGTCACAACAAAGAGGCGCTGGATGGGAGCCCATGACCCATCCAGCGCCTTGGATTTTTCAATCTCCAACTCTCTACTGGACTTTTGACCAATTCGTTCTTGCGACGGTTGTGGTATGACGCTAGCAAGTTGACTTGCCTTCATGGGGCACGGCCCAGGTCGTACCCCTGAGGAGAGGAGAAATTCGTGGCGTTCGGGCGGGCTTCGCCCGCCCGAACGCCACGAATTTCACTCTTCTCCTCAAGGTTCGACCTACGTCGGGTGCCGTATGAGACACGTTGCGTGCTTGCGTCAGAAACGCACACGCAAGCGCGTGAACGGCTTCACCATTTCCCGATACGTGGGGACTATGAATCAATTTGTCAAAAGTCCAGTCTCTAATCTCCAGGGGTGAGAGATTGGAGATTGGTGATTAGAGATTAGAGATTGGCAGCGGCCATTTCCCGCACGGGCATCTCCACCGCCACCCGTTTGCTCATCAAATAGCGGTGAATGTGCTCCGCGGCCTTGCGGCCGTCGGCCATTGCATCCACGACCAGGTCGGGGCCGCGAATGGCGTCGCCGCCCGCGAAGATACCCTCACGGCTGGTCTGGCCCGTCTCAGGATCGACCACGATCAAACCCCACTTGTGGGTCTTCAGGCCCGGCGTGGTCTCGCCGATGAGCGGGTCGGGCCAGAAGCCAATGGCGAGCACCACGTTGTCCACCTCCATAGTGAAGTTCGAGCCCTCGATGGGAATGGGGCGGCGACGGCCGCTCTCGTCGGGCTCGCCCAACTTCATGCGCACGCACTCCATGGCCTTCACGTGGCCGTTCTCGTCGCCGATGAAGCGCACGGGCGCGGTCAGGTACTCGATCTTCACGCCCTCCTCCAGCGCGCGCTCCCGCTCCTCCCAGGAGCCCGGCATCTCCGCGGCGCTGCGGCGGTACACGATGGTCACCTCCTCCGCGCCCAAACGAATGGCCGTGCGCGCGCAGTCGGTCGCCGAGTCGCCACCCCCGATGATGGCCACCCGCCTGCCCACCGTCGGGCGCTCCCGCTTGTCGGGCGGCAGATCCTCCAGGGGCACATTGGCGCGCATGAGGAAGTCCAGCGTCTTGTAAATGCCCTTCAAATCCACCCCCGGCACCTTGAGCGGCGCTTCCACCCACGTGCCCACGGCGATGAAGAGCGCATCGTGCCGCTCCATCAACTCGTCTACTGTGATGTCCTTGCCCACGGTCACATTGCACACGAACTCAACCCCCAGTTCCTCCAACTGGCGGATCTTGCGGTCGACAACGATGCGCTTGTCCAGTTTGAAGTTGGGTATGCCGTAGCGCAGGAGGCCGCCCGGCCTGGGCATGCGCTCGTACACCACGACCTTGTGGCCCTTGAGCGCTAACTGTTCGGCCGCGGAAAGCCCCGCGGGCCCAGAGCCGACAATGCCCACGGAGAAGCCTGTCGGCGGCGCGGGCTCGGGCGTGGGGATGTGCCCGTAGTAATTGATGGCGTAGTCCATCACGAACTGCTCGATCTTCTCCAGGTTGATGGGGGCCTTGCGTCGGCCCACCACGTCGCCACTCATGCACGGGTGCGGGCACACCCGACCGCAAATTTCGGGCAGGTTGGATGTCTCCCGATACTTCCAGGCCGCGCCCAGGAAGTCACCGTGGGCCACCAGCCAGAGAATCTCGGGAATGTTGTTGTGGACGGGACAGGCCATCACACAGGATTGGGGAGTGGGACACTGGAGGCACCGTTGCGCTTCCAGCATCACACTCTCGGGGGTGAAACCAATGACTGCCTCCTCGAAGTCACACTTGCGT
>JALWHQ010000400.1 GCA_026983525.1 Anaerolineae bacterium
ATGTGCGTAGGGTGGGGGGCGGGGCCGGGGTCGGCGGTGGCTGGGCGCGTGGCGGCGGGCGTGGGTGCCGTGAGCAGCGCCGCTGGGTGCGCGGGGTGTAGGGGTGGCAGTAGGCGGTGGGGCAGAAATGTTGAAAGTGGCGACGGTAAAGCGTGCTCCGTTGGGGAGTGTAGTGTTGCCACCTCCCATGCCCATACCACCTCCCCCTGAAAAGGCCAGGCTCTCCAATCGAATTTGTCTCCCTGCCCCCCATGTCCCAAAATCCACCAGAAGTTCTACACGCTCGCCGGGGGATATTGTAACGTAATTGCGTGCAACCGGAATATCGAGCAGGCCACCATCCGTTCCAATAACTGAGAGCGGGGTCCCATCCGACCACGCCAGTTTGTAGATGCGCGAGTTGGAACCGTTCAGGAAGCGTAGACGATATGTGGTGGCTTCGACATCGAAAGACGCATTGGGCTGTCCATTGACTAAAATGGTGTCGCCCAAGAATCCGATCATAGGTGTTGTGTACACGAGTTGGTTATTGGTATCGAACTGCCGGTCCTGAAGCACAAGGGGAATGTCGTACTTCCCCGTGGGAAGGCCTCGGTTGGGTTCATCATCGTCGGTGATATAGATAAGGCCAGCCAGTCCCCGATAAGCCTGAGGACCGGTACGGCCGTGAGGATGGGGGTGATACCAGTAGGTGCCGGCGCGGTCTTTAACCTGAAACTCGTAAGTGTATGTTTCTCCGTTGCCAATGACAAAGCGCGGGTGCCCGTCGGCAAGTTCGGGCACGTGGAGTCCGTGCCAGTGCACGATAGTTTCTTCAAAGATTTTGTTCTCGAAGCGCACCCGAATGCGCTGACCGTTGCGCCAACGCATGATGGGGCCAAGGTACGTGTCTTGGAGAGGGACTACCGCATCATTGGGCCCGGATAGTACTTCAGCACGATAGACCCATGTAGTCGTGGGTGCACCTGGAAGAATGGAAACACTTGTCTCCTCTGCGGTCAATGCTATCTCCACATCGGGGACAAATTCGAAGTTCTGAAGGCGCTTGCCCTTGGCAAGAGCGGGGACGCTTACCTGTGTTGATAGTGCTGCTAATGCGCCCAATCCGGTGTACTTCAAGAACTGACGTCGTGATATACGCTGCATAATTGTAACCTCCTCAATTGCGGATTTCAAAATTACGCATCATTCCCATATCCTCATGTTCGAGGTTATGGCAGTGATACAAGAATAACCCTGTGAAGTCCCCAAAACGGCGCAGTACACGTACTCGTTCCCCGGGCATGACAAGGACTGTATCTTTCCAGCCTTCGTCAACAAACCCATCCTTGACGCTTTCCCACATACCTCGAGTGGAAGGATCCACTTCTCTTCCTATAACTTGGAATTGTTCGCCATGCATGTGCATGGGATGGGGAAGCATTTCCATACCCATCCCCATACGACCTCCGGCATTGATGAAGTCCCATACTTCCAAAGTGTTCAAGCGCACTATTTCGTCCTCCGCTACGCTGGTCATCTCAAACGTACGTCCGTTGAGGGTCCATCCTTTCATGGGGGTCATACTTAACACAATCCGGCGAGGCGTGCTGGCGTTGATGACTTCGTCAAAGGGTAAAGGGTGAATGGGAGCAAACTGGTTGGGCAGGAGGGCGTTGTGTTTCACCTCTCGTGTCACTTCAATGGTGAGCACATCGAAACTTTCGCCCTGGCCGATAATGGGAGGATTGGCTCCTTGGTTTCTCATGCCTCCCATCATGCCTCCGCCCATCCGCCCTCCTCTCCCTCGTCCCATCATGCCACCTGGGGCAATGAAGGGAAGACTGCGAAGGATTACACGGGTACCCTTGGTGTATCGGCTGAAGTCAGCCCAAATTTCGACTCGTTCGCCAGGACCTAAGACTACGTAAGGTTTTTGAACGGGACGTTCCAGAAGGCCACCATCGTTACCGATAACGGTTATCGGTGTGCCATCTGACCAAGCCAGTTTGTAGATGCGCGAGTTGGAACCGTTAAGGACGCGCAATCGATAGGGACGTGTGACCACTTCGAGTCGATAGTTGGGCTTACCGTTAACAAGAATAGTGTTACCAAGAAATCCCATCACTTGGTCCATATGGCCATTAGGCAAATAAACAAATTGTCGTTGGTCGTCAAATATGCGGTCCTGAAGCACCAAAGGAACATCGAACTCACCCGACGGGAGTCTAAAAGATTGCTCCTCATCGTCAGTGACTAATAGAAGTCCGGCCATTCCCATATATACCTGCGGCCCTGTTCTCTGGTGAGGGTGAGGGTGGTACCAGTACGTGCCTGCACGATTTAGCACCTCGAACTCGTATTCATATGTCTCACCTCGTCCGATAACGAATCGTGGGTGTCCGTCCATCTCTGCGGGCACATGGAGTCCGTGCCAGTGGACGATGGTTTCATCCGGTATATCGTTAGTAAATCGAATTCGGACACGCTGCCCGCGTCGTAAGCGTAGAATAGGACCAAGGTAGGTATCCGGCAGAGGTTGCACAGCATCCGAAGGGCCTGTAATGGTTTCGGCAACGAATCGCCACACGCGTGTGGGACGGTCAGGAAATATTTCAATTTCGTCCTGAACCGCACGCAGTGCGATTTCCACGTCTACATTTCTGCTTCCAGCAGAGACTGGGCTTGCCATCGACTTTGGTGTGACAGTAACAGAAGTGGCGGGCTTCGTGGTATTCATCGATGTGACGCTCTCCTC
>JALWHQ010000401.1 GCA_026983525.1 Anaerolineae bacterium
GTGGAGGGGCGGGCATATTCCCCGCCCCACATCCCACAAGCACAACGACCAGGCCCCACAGGAGAAGGGCACGATATATCACGACGATGTCTCCTCACTCGGGACAGGGAAGGGCCCCCCTGCCCCTCACCGCTTACACCACACTTAACCTGTTGCCCCTGTCCCTACCAGAGGCGGAATATCCAACACGGTACGCAACCCAGGACGGGCTTTGCGCACACGCCGTAGGGCATTAACCACGATGGAAGCCGTGGCCCAATCCCCGTTAATGGGAGCCATATGCACTTGCACAGGCACGGGCCCCTCGACCTTCACCGTATCCCCGGCGTGTTCCAAGCCCAGGGACATTTGCAGCACCAGGCGAATGCGTTCTTCTCCCTGAACGCGAGCCACAAGGGTTTGGCGCAGCCCCTTCACCTTGCCCGGCTCCAACATACCCTTGTGCCACGGCACAGGCTCCTCGGCAACCAGGACGTCGTACGTTTCCTCCCAGGATTCGATCTCCCAGCCGAGGGCATGAGCGAGCAAGTAGGCGGAGGTGCTCAAGCCGACATGGCCGATGTTCCGCTCGCGCGCTCGCGCCTCTACGGCTGCCGGTTCCTGCCCGGCTCCCAGTTTCTCCTGCAATCGAGCACGCCGCGCGCTCAGGTTCACCAACCGCTCCACCCACACCCGATCCACGCGCGGGGCCGTCGCCGCCACTGTAGCGGGCCAATAATCCATCATAAAGCCCGGATTCACCCCCACACCCAAGAATACTGTCTGTGTGGAGACGGCCAATTCATTCACCTCACGCGTTACCTCAGGATACATGTGGAAGGGAAATACGGCTTCCTCACACGTGGTGACCACGTGAATGCCCGCATCGAGAAGGGGCATTGCCTGGTCGGCCAACAGCGGAAAGCGGGAGGTGGTGGCTAAGATGGCCACATCCGGACGCGCTTCGCGCAAAGCCTCAAGACTATCCTGCACGGTAATGCCCAGGGGCTTCTCGAGCCCCACCACTTTGCTCACATCCTTGCCCACCTTATCCGGCGCGATGTCCACGGCTCCGACCAAGGTGGTGTCAGGACGTTCGACCAGCAACTTGGCGATGAGCCCCCCAATGGGACCAAGTCCTGCAATAGCCACGCGCATGGGATGACTCCTCCTCGTACATGGTATTTGTACAGCGCGAAAAGTTCTCGATCAAGGTGCGGCACGAGCCCGAGCCGCTCGCGCTAACTGGCGTTCCTGGCGGGAACACCCGCATGGAGACAAAGACGACGCACTTGGTCGAGTGCGACGTTGGCCACCCACCGCTGCCTGTGCTCTGAAACGGGCGCGTAGGGCAAGTGGATAGCGCGCTCCGTTGCCGGGCACACGGCCACAATCCAGGTATCCCCTTCGTCCCCCTGCCCGCGCGCCCGCGAGACAATGACCAAAGCCACGTCGGCCTTCCCCTCGTCCACAATCCGACGACCGTAGGCGCGCAGCACGTCCGGGTCCCCCGTAGGCGGAGGTGGCGTGCGGGGCCGAAACGGCACCAGCCCCACCCTTTCCAACCGGGCAATCAAGCCCGAGTCGGGGCCACTCTGAGCCACTGCCAGACGCCACCCTCGGTCGCGCAGGAGCCGCACCACGACCTCTTCGACCGTCTCGTCTCCCTCACCGTAGATGACCTCGCCCAGTCGCTCGCGCACGCGGGCTTCCATCTCGGCAATGAGCCGGTCGGCCTCCTCCTCGCTCGGCGCCTTGGCCGTAATGCGAACGTCGGTCTGACCGGCATGGGCGGCCAGCCCCACGGTGGGGTTCGTTGCTTCCATGAGGTCGCCGATACGGGCGTCGATTTCGCTCTCGCCCATGCCCACCGTGCGCAGGATTTTGCTCTTGATGACTGCGTGCAGGCCAAACCGCTCGGTGAGGTACGGGAGCACCGTGTGCTCCAACAGGTATTTCATCTCGCGGGGCACACCGGGAAGGGAAATGACCACGCCGCGCTCTGTTTCCACGATGAAGGCCGGGGCCGTGCCCACCGGGTTGGGGATGGGGATGGCGCCCTCAGGAATGTACGCCTGGCGACGGTTGTTTTCGCTCATCGTGCGTCCCAAGCGGGCAAAGAACTGCTCGATCTGCTGCAAGAGGTTCGGGTCGAGGACGAGGGGGCGGCCTGTGGCTTTGGCGACGGCCTCGCGAGTCACGTCGTCCACGGTTGGGCCAAGCCCGCCATTGGTGATGACCACGTCCACCCGGTCGAGGGCAATGTCCACCACACCGGCGATACGTTCCAGGTTGTCACCTACCGTGGTCATGTAGTGAAGGTCGAGGCCGATGGTGCGCAGTTGCTGGGCGATGTGCACCGCGTTGGTATCCACAATTTCGCCCAGGAGTAACTCCGTGCCAATGCTGATGATTTCGGCGTTCACGCGCGTCTCCGGGCGCCTAAAGGATCGGTCAAGAAGTGCACTTCTCATTGTAACACGAAGGCGAGAAGGGAGCAATCAAGTGCGGAGGCTTGGGGAAGGGCGATGGGTAAATGCAAAGTGATAGTTCATCGTGCCTACAAACGGACGCTGTAGTAGATTATGGGGAGTTTGCGGGATGAGAGGGGGAGGTATTGGGTATTGGGTTCCCCGCCCCCACCTTTCCCCACACCATGGGACTTTGCCAAAAGTCCAGGACTTGAGACTGGTTGACTGACAAAACTTTGCCCTTGGGAGGTGCCCGTACGGGAAGGGTGGGGGGAGAAGGGTTTTTCTGGGCGCCGGGCGAAGCCCGGCGCCCAGAAAAACCTCCCCTCCTCCCGCCTTCCACAACCGGCCTGTTAATGTATGTGGATTTGTCAGTCAGCCAGGACTTGAGAAATTGGGTATAATTAGAATGGCATTCGCACGAAGCAGAAAAAAGAAGTTAATCCCGGGGCTGCGAGGGGCGTGGACGATCGACAAAAAGCCAAGGCCCATCGTCCATTTGCCCCCTGGGAGGAAGACGCAATGAGGCGCATCCGGATTGTCCTGGCGGAAGATCACGACGTGGTGCGGGCAGGCGTATCCGCCCTCCTGGCAAGAGCAGGGGATATCGAGGTCGTCGGGGAGGTAGGGAAAGTCTCGGCGTTACTGGAGATGGTGGATACGCTGAAGCCGGATGTGGTGGTGTTGGACGCGCACATGCCCGGGCAGCGGGTCATCGAGACGGCCCGCCAGTTGCATGCCCGGCATCCAGAGGTGGCCCTCTTGATCCTATCCGCGTACAACCGGCAGGAGTACGTGATAGGGCTTCTGGAGGCCGGAGCGCTCGGGTATGTCCTCAAGGATGATCCGCCCGGAGCGCTGGTACGGGCAGTACGAGTCGTGGCGCAAGGGGAACAGTGGCTGACACCACGAGTGATGAGGACGTTAGTGCGTGCCGCGCGGCTCAAAAAGGAAGTCCAAAGCGCGGAACTCACAGAGCGAGAAGTCGAGGTGCTTCGCCTCTTGGCGCAGGGATACACGAACGAAGAGATTGCCCGGGAACTGGTCATTGCGAAGCAAACGGTGAAAAACCACGTACGCAACATTTTGAAGAAACTCGGGGTAAAAACGCGCGTCCAGGCTGTGCTGTGGGCCATCCGGGAGGGACTGGTCTCAGTGGAGGACTTCCCACTGAGCGGTGAATTACCATAGGGAGGATTGGCCATCCGCCTTCACCAATGCTACCCCCTATCCGCCAGCGAACCGTTATCGTCCCTTGTCCGGCCGGCCATCGCGCGGCACACAGGCGCGTAGAACTGTCCCCTGGCAGGGCACAGATGTCACGTGCAGCGTGCCGCCGATAAGGGCCAGGCGCTCCTGCATGCCGGCCAGGCCATAGTGGCCCCGGTGGATGAGGTCGGCCAGGCGAGAAGGGCAATCGAACCCCTGTCCGTTGTCCTCCACCACCAGGACCACATCGCGACCGTTCACGGTCAGGCTGACGTGGACTTGGGTGGCGCGCGCGTGGCGCCGGACGTTGGTCAGCGCCTCCTGCAAGGTACGGAAGAGGGCCAAACTCACCGCTTCCGGCAATCCCCCCAGCGCCTCATACCGGTTTTCAGGCAGGTGGAGGGAAATGGGCAATCCCGTTTCTTCTTGGACATCCTCCACGTACCGCTGGACCACCAACCCTATGTCCAAGTCATCCAATGCGGGAGGCCGGAGTTCGGAGCAGATGTCTCGTAGGGTGTTGACCAAGGAGAGGACTTTAGTCCGCACGACCTCCGTATGCTCACGAGGGGTAGGAGCCAGGCGGGGCCCCTCTTCATCCAGGTAGTGGTAGACGTTGATCAGATCTTGAATGACCCGGTCGTGCAATTCCCGGGCCACGTGCTTGCGCTCCTCTTCCCGGGCCTGGGCCAACTGAGCGTAGAGTTGGTTGACTTCTTCGGCACGACGGCGCAAGTCCAGGAAGAGGCGGGCGTTCTGAGCAGCGATGGCCGCGGCCGAGGCCAGGGTAGCCAACAAGTGGAGGTCTTCCCCGTCGAAAGGCTCGTCAGTGGTCCGTCGGCCCAGGAGGAGCAGGCCCTGCAGGTCCCCTCTCCGCACGAGGGGGACCCAGAGGGCCAGGTCCGATCGCAAGAGCCAGGCTCTCTCCTCCTCGCAGAGGGGCTTTGCATCCAAGGCCAGCAGCAGTTGGGCGGTGGTTATGGGGCGGGCCCCGCGACCAAGGGCTTGAGCAAGGGCCCCGTTTAGAGGCAAGGTCGCGGGAAATGGAGGGACCGGTTCCCACCCTGTGGCCCGCACCAGGGTGAGGTGTTCGGCGTCCGTGGTCAGGAAGAGGGCGGCCCCGCGCAGGTGGAGGATGTGGCTCAAGCGCGCCACGAGCAGGTCGGCCAGTTCTTCGGCCTCGGTAGTGCTGGCCAGGGCGCGGGTCATCTCCCCCAGCAGGGAACGGTACTCATACCAACCACCGTAGAAGAGGCGGTCGGCCCACCTGAGCAGTCGGTGGCGCAGGGGGGCGAAGAGCGCGGCCACGGCCACTGCGAGCGCGGCCGCAATGAATGGGCGACCGCGCGCGGCCGGTGCAAGGATATGGTCAAGGCTCCAGAAAAGAAGCACGTAAAGGGTGAAAAAGAGGCCGGTGAGCACCAAGTGAACCAGGGAGCGGGAGAGGACCCAATCCACGGCACCCAATTCTCCCGCGCGCATGGCATAGGCATAGGTGACGGGGATGAACGCCAGTAGGGGAAAGGTCCATAGGTAGCCAACCAGGGGCTTAGCCGCCAGCACATCAGGGAGGAAAGAGAGAAGCAGCAAGGGAAGCAAGCCCACCGTTATGCCCGCTATGAGGAGGCGACGTCGGCGCTGGACTTGGCGAGAACTCACGCGTCCACCGCGAAGCAGGATGGCCAGCGCCACCAAGAGGGTGATGGCGATAAACGCACGGCGGAACTGGCCTACAGGGGAGGCAAAAGAGAAGGGATCGAACAGCAAGGTGAGCAAAGCCAAGATCCCCGCACCGCCGTACGCGGGGAACAACAAGGCACGCCGCACACGAGAGGAGAGTTCCTGCGGAAACAAGGTGAAGAAGTGCAATGTGAGCGGGGCGACGGCAAGGAGCAACAGGCGAAACGCGGGCGTGGTCCAGTAAAACCGGACGGTGCCAAGGTCTCCCACGGCCAGAACTGCAGCCGTGGTCTGGCTAGTAAGGAAAAAGAGGCGGGTCACCCGGTGGGCTGGTTGGAACATCCAGACCAGGGTGGCCGTACCCCAGAAGATAAGCGCGATGAAGAGGGGTTCAAGGCGCAGCGCGAGTTCGGACCAGGTAGGCGTAGTAAGCGTGAGCCTCGCGGTGAACTCCCGTCCATCACGGCGGAGGGTGAACACGACGACATCGCCAGGTTCCTTGTGGACGTAAAG
This sequence comes from Anaerolineae bacterium, assembly GCA_026983525.1. Taxonomy (GTDB): domain Bacteria; phylum Chloroflexota; class Anaerolineae; order JAADDB01; family JAADDB01; genus S141-23. The sequence continues at coordinate 5,853 of JALWHQ010000401.1, forward strand.
GTCAGGGATCTGAGCCAGTGGAATGCCGTCGATGGCGAGGACTCGGTCCCCCGGGCGAATGCCGGCACGATAGGCCAACCCTGCCCGATCCACGTCGCTCACCTGACCGTTCCGGGGGGACCAGGTCATGCCGGCATAAGGATAAGACCAGAGTACCTTTGCGGCATAGAGGATGGTGCTCAGCGTGAGCGCAGCCAAAAGGAGGAAAACAATATAGTACAACCGACGAGTTAGAGCAGGGGACAGGCGTTGTTGAAAGCGTGTCATGGGCCACGTTCCGCATTAAGTAAGTGGACAAAAATCATTCACCATCGGACGTAAGGACGACGGACGATGGACGATAGACGATAGACGATAGATGAAGTATCGTCCATCGTCCATGCTCTATCGTCGACTTATTGCCCATGTAAACTTGGTTTTGTCCTCATGCTTAATACGTTTGGACTTTTGACAAAGCCTTGAGGCGTGGAAAAGGGAGGAGGAGGGAAAAGAGGGAGAACTATATGTTGTGGCTCGGCTTCGCCGAGCCACAACATATAGTTCTCTTTCTCCCTTCTTTTCCCACTCACCTCTCTTACTCACGCCGGCGGCCGTTTATCAAAAGTCCAGTAATACGTAAGGGGTCAGGTCAACTGGAGAGCAAAGCGGTTTTCTTCTCAACGACTTCTGATACTGAGTCTGTCCAACCCTGAGAGACAACTTGATACAGGCGCTGGAGCCAGTTGCGCAGGGGGTCATCCTGCGAGCCATACGGCTCCAGGGCAGCCAGAGCGCGCCGCCGATAGCGGGCCATCTCCAGCATAGTATATGTCTCACCTCCCAGGCTGGTGACCAGAGCCCGGACTTCATCTGCTGCATCCCCTCCGTGCACCGCATAAGCCAGCCCAGCACGGAGACGAAGGGCTTCCTCAGGGGCAGCTACCTCCAATGCGTAGACGAGAGGCAACGGCCAGCGGCCAGCCTGGATATCCCCCTGCGGACCCGTACGGCGAAAGCCGGCCAGGTCGTCTGCGATCTGTACCAGCATACCCACATTATACCCAAACTGCTCATAGCGGGCTACCTGGTGGGAAGGGGCGTTGGCGACCTGTGCGGCCGCGCGGGCAGCCAGCGCGAAGGGCTGACCTGACTTGAGGCCGATGATGTGAAAGTAAGTGGCCAGGCCCGGAGGGTGGGAGAGGGTGAGGTCCAGGTGTTGACCGCCCGCGGTGCGCAGGATGGCTTGATGGAAGTCGCGGTAGAGCATGGACGCAGTTTGGGGTCCTTGTACTTCCGCAAGCCGGGTAAGGGCTAATCCTGCCAAAGCGATGAAGCCGGTGGCCAGGTTGATGAGGCGGGGATCGTCCAAAGAACTGCCGGAGAGATGGCGGACGTCCCCGTCCTGCACACTATCCAACAGGTGGGCGGCAATGTGGAGGGCGCGCCAGGCTGCGGCCACAGGGATTCCCTGGCGAAGGGTGCCGCCCGCTGCCTGACAGGTCAGGATGGGCAAGAGGGTGAACGAGATGACGATGTCCTCAGCATGCAAGGCGGCATCCAGGACGCGCTGCATCTCCAGGAGGTAGGCCGGGTGCGGTGATACCTCCTGAACAAGGTGCTTTAGCAGGGCGTAGGTCTCACGCAACAGGACAATGGACTGATCCTGGTTGGACATGGCCGAGAACCGGCTCAGTTGACCTCGCAATCTCCTTGCAATACAGCGGCGGCGAGGTTCGAGGGATAGATCCAGATGGATTCTGGTTCCGCCATGCTCAGACTGGCCTGTTCTGAGTTGAGGGGAAGATTGAGCCATTCCTGTAAAACCGCGCGTTCTTCCTCAGTAAGACAAAAGCCGGTGGTCGCAAGGGCCGCATCCATGTCCTGTCGAAGAGCCTGATAGAATCCCCTATCAGTGGTAGCCAGGCAAACGATGCGTGCCAGAATGTTCATGGTGTGTCCCTCCCACATTCTTTGCCGCCCATAAGTTGGGCCACAACGGCGGCCAGCTTTCGGGGTGTAAGTTCTTCCTTGCGGAAGAAAGCGTCGGCTCCGGCCTCGCGACTCCCCTGTGCGAACCCCCGATTAGCATGGCCGCTGAACAGGATAACTTTCACTTCGGGCAATTGAGCCCTTATCCGCCGGGTGGCCTCGAGACCGCTCAGTCGCGGCATGACGATGTCCATGAGCACAATATGGGGACGATGGGCATCAACCAATGAGACTGCTTCCAACCCATTCGCCGCCTCGGCAACGACCTGCCAGTCGGCGTGAGACAAGACAAGGTCACGCAAGAAGGCGCGAGTGGATGGGTGGTCGTCGGCGATGACGAAGCACACGGATTTAATTCCCACCTTCTTTGTTTCCCCCTTCTCCATGTACCTCTCCCCGTCGGCTCGATGTCTATCTCCTTTCACTTGAGTAGCAAATTCTGACTCCCGGTGGTGTTCTCCACAAATACCAGACCATCGTACAACTCAAGCCAACTGAGGTCCAACGTATGCCATGATTCCTTGAATCGGCTCACGTAGTACAACTCATCCATGTTATGCGATAGGTGCGGCTCCCTCAGCCAACGGCAGAGCAGTTCATCCTGGCACAAGCGCCGAAAGTCCAGAAACAAAATAGGCGCGTCCAACCGAGCCAGCGTGTAGGCGTAGTAGTGGGAAGAGGCGGGGCCCACCCGGTAGAGGGTCAGCGTGCCGGTAAGCGGGTCGCGGCGGGAAACAAAGGCACCCCGATTGAACTCGAACCCGATGAGGTAGACCCGGTCCCCGAACTCCTCCTTCAGGTAACGGCCCATCCGCCCTTCGGTCATGGCGATGTGGCCATTGTGCGCCCAAACCACGATCTTACTCCCTTCCCCCTCCTGTTCCAGGATCCCCCGGACGTTGGCTGCCATGGTCCTGTCCCGCTCACCGAACACCGGGTCAATGCCCAGGAACTGCACCTTGTGAGTGGTAGCGGGGTCCGCGTTGTAGGCCCGCATCCACTCGATGAGATTTAGCACTTCCTCTGTCTTCCAGGTCCAGTATTCCAGACCCATGAGCGTCTGTCGCCCGCTTCCGGTGCCGTGGAGAACGTAATCGTTGATGGCCCGAGAGGAAGCAACGCCGGCTTCGATGGCAAAGAGGCGGAACCCCATTTCGCGCACCAGGAACCGGAGCAGCCTGTGTTTCATGAGGAAGAACTCCCGTGTGCCATGGGTGGCTTCACCCAGGGCCACAATGCGCTTGTCCGCCAGGATGGGCTTGAGGAACTGGAGGTCCTGGAAATCGTCGTTGGGCTGGACGGTGGCAATGGGAAAGGTGTTGTCTGCCAGGGCCTGTAAGAGGGCCGGATCGGGTGGGGTGTTCTCCACTGGCCATGCTTGCAGGGCCATGAAAACGATGGTCATCGCAAGCATGATGAGGACAACATAAAGCGTCCAAGCCGCCTCTCCGGGCGCCCTTGTCGGCTTAGGGCCCATCTCGCCTCCAGTCTGTCAACTCATCCGCCCAATCTCCCGCACCATCTAATCACGCGACTACCCGACTACCTGAGCACCTGACTACTTCATCCCCTCTGCCACCCGCAGTAACATCTCCTTATCCACCTGGCCCGTGATTGTGATTATCACCCCCTCCTCCTGCCACACCAACGTCCGTCCGCCCAGACCCATCTCCATTAGTGTCGCCCTGTGCCCCCGCACCGTCACCCTCTCCCCCTCCGCACCTGGCATGGGGGAGATGTCCGCCCCCTCCGGCATCCCCGCTGGTACCGGCATCTCGCTAATTGTCAGCATCTGCACACCCCGCTGATACAGCAGTGTCACCACCTTCCCCACCGCCTCCCCTTTCATCCCGGGCGGCTCCATCACCTGCACGCCGATCAACCGGAAGTCCTCGGGTAGATCCTGTGGTACCAGAATCTCAAAATCCACCGCCTGCTGCGCTTCCTCCAGGGTGAGCATCTGGCCGGGCATCATCACCTGAGCCTTCCCTTCCCCACCCAGGGGTTGTGCGTCTGGCGGCGGCGTGAAGGTGAACAGGTCGTCGGGAATCTCCACCTCATACTCGATTTCCTTCACCTTCCAGCCAAAGCCCATCCCCTCTGCACGGCTCTCCATGCCCAACACCTCCCAGCGTTCTGTGTCCACCCAGAGGGTGACCTCCCCCCCACCGAAGGGACTTTTGTCCTCCATCCCCGCCTTGGGCTTGGCCCTCAACTTGTATGCCTTCCGCCCCGCGACTTCTTCCGTACCCAGGTAGGTAAAGCTCATGGTGTCCAGGGCTTGCTGCACCAGATCACGCAGTTGTGCACTCATCCCCTCGGGAGAAGGCCGCTGGGCCTGGAACTGGGAGAGGTTCATTTTCATGTAACGTTTGGACTCGGGCATGTACATCCACATGGTGGTGCCGTCGGAGACCAAAAGTGTGCCCTCCACTTCAGGTGGACCTTCCTTGTACTCCATGCGCATCTTGCCGTTGGGGGCAAGCCACTGCTCCAGGAGGAGACGTTGGGTTTGCCCGTCGGGGGTAGAGAAGGTCATCTCCGCGAGCAGGTGCACCGGTTGGGGGTGCTCTTGGGACTCTTGCAAGCGGGCCACGATGTCGTCTACCGCGGGAGTGCCCAGGGAACCGCACGCGCTAAGCAGCAGCGCGAGCGTCAGAATAGCGTAGACAAGGTATCTTCTGCGCCGCATGTTCACTACCTCCCCCTTCTGCACAAGGAACCTGTGCACTCTACACCGCTTGTAAAGATAAGTAGTCGTGGGTCATATGCGCTGACCAACATAAACCATAGCGTCAAGAGCCAATCCGCTCGCGTTACTGACAGCGGGCCCCTCTTTCGCTGCAATGTCCTTCATCATTGGACTTTTGACAAAGTCCTGAGGCGTGGAAAAGGGGGAGACTATATGTTGTGGCTCGCTTCGCCGAGCCACAACATATAGTTCTCTTTCTCCCTTCTTTTTCCACTCACCTCTCTTACTCACGGCCGGCGGCCGTTTATCAAGGAACAAATGTGTACGGTAGTGAGCCTGTGCTTGGCATAATTTGTCAAATCTTTTGCCTTACTGCTACCTGATGCCAAAGCCACTTCCACCCTTCTTTAGATGCCACCGTAAATGCCACACCTATAATAATCCAGGGGGCTGGCAAGGGCTCAATAACTCTCCAGCCCTCCGTAGCCAACCAAATCCCTATTAAACCTATTAGCCATAGTGCAAGTTGAGTTACAGGGTGCAATACAAATACCCATCTCTTGCTACGAACGTCATCTACAGAGATTACAAAAATACCGTATACCCAGCATATCATTACATAACCTAAGAGTACAGACATATTGAGTTGTGACCTATGTTCTCCCCACTGGATCATAGCTGTTGTTACTGTAATAATTAGTATACTTTTTATGAGTATATTCGAATCATGCCTACTCATAAAAATTTCCCTCCCACAAATACTACTCAGATATCATTGTGCGGTAATTGCGAGAAAAGGGAGAAAATTCTCCCCTTTCTTCTTACAGAAACTTGGCTATGCCCCAAAACACGATTCACTACCGTACAGAAAATTTGTTCTACGAGTCAGATGTGAAATAAAGACATCGCTCATGGTATCCTTCTGGCGAATAGGAAAACACCATGCCCAGGAGGATGACCATGAGCGACACCTATCGCCGATATCGTGCCATAAGG
>JALWHQ010000402.1 GCA_026983525.1 Anaerolineae bacterium
CGCCATTATCGTGTGGCTGACGCGCGGCGTGCTGGGCCCGTACCGCTGGATAGAAGATCCTCACCTGGCTCTGCCCGCCATCATCATGCTGTCCATCTGGCAAGGCGTTGGATTTCAAATGGTCATTTACCTGGCGGGCCTGCAGAGCATTCCCCCCGACCTTTACGAGGCCGCGGCCATTGATGGCGCCAGCCGCTGGCAACAGTTCCGCTACATCACGTTCCCGGCCCTGCGCAACACCCACATTTTCGTCCTCGTGACCACCACCATCCTGGCCTTCAAACTCTTCACCCAGGTGGAAGTGCTCACCCAGGGCGGCCCCCTCGATGCGACGCAAACCATTGTGCGCCTGATGTACGTCACCGGATTCAAGGAACTGAAGGTGGGGTACGCTTCGGCAATGACCGTGGTGTTCTTCCTTATCGTGCTGACAATTTCCCTTATCCAGCGGCGACTTATTGTTGAAGAGCGGGAGGTGGGGCCATGAACAGCCCTCAGGGAGTGCTGACGTTTCGTCGTGTGCAGCGCCTTTATTCCATTGGACACCTTCTACTTTTGGTGTTCTTCGCCTTCATTTTCCTGGCCCCCCTGTGGATCATGTGGGTCTCTTCCCTGAAGGCCAACGAGTTCCAACTGCTGACCGAGATGGGCACCTGGCGCGTCTTCATCCCCGGTCAACCGTCACTGCAGAACTACTTCGATGTTTTTCGGCGCATGCCCTTCCAGCGCTTCCTCCTTAACTCCCTGGTCGTGGTGAGCAACATCGTCATCTGGGGACTCCTGGTGAACAGCATGGCCGGGTACGCGCTGGCGCGCCTGAACTGGCTCGGGCGCACCGCGGTGCTCAGCCTCATCGTCGCCCTGATCATTATTCCCTTCGAGGGCGTAGCCGTCCCCCTCCTCCTCCTGGTCAACCGCCTGGGGTGGATAGACTCCTACCGGGTGCAGATCATTCCCTTCATCGCCCACCCTTTCTCCATCTATCTCTTCTACCAATTTTTCATCGGCCTTCCCAAGGACTTCGATGAAGCCGCGCTGGTGGACGGGGCCGGCCGCTTCCGCATTTACTGGCAAATTGTCCTGCCGCTTTCCAAGCCTGCCCTGGCAACTGTGGCCATTCTTCAGTTCCTCGAATACTGGGGCGCGTTCCTCTGGCCGCTCATGGTGACGCGCGGGTTCGACTATCGCCCACTCACCGTGGGCATGCAGACCTTCTTCGGCCAGTGGCCACGGGAGTGGGGCGACATCATGGCCTTTGCCACCATGATGACCATCCCAACACTCGTGATTTTCATCGCCTTCCAGCGCTGGTTCATCCAGAGCGTCGCCTCCGCGGGGGTCAAGGGGTAATGCATATCGCCTTGCTCAACCCTCAGGGCAACTTCGACCCCCACGACCGTCACTTGACCGAGCACCCGGACTTCGGGGGGCAACTGGTGTACGTGAAGCAGGTCGCGCTGGCCCTTGCCGCGCGCGGCCACCACGTGGACATCCTCACCCGCCAAATCATCGACCCTGACTGGCCGGAGTTCGCCGCGCGCTTGGATGCCTACCCAGAAAGCCCGCGCGTGCGCATCGTGCGCCTGCCCATGGGGCCGCCCCGCTTTTTGCCCAAGGAAGAACTGTGGTCCCACATTCCCACTGACTGGGTGCCCAACATCATTGGCTTTTACGAAGCAGAAGGGCGTATCCCCGACATCTTCAGCGCCCACTACGGCGACGGGGGCATTGCCGGCGTTCTCCTCGAGGAGCGCACGGACATTCCCTTTACGTTTACCGCCCACTCCCTGGGGGCCCAGAAAATGGACAAGTTGGGGGTGACACGGGAGAACCTGGCCGCGCTGGACGCGCGCTACCACTTTGGACGCCGCTTGGTTGCCGAGCGACTCAGCATGAACCGCTCGGCCATCAACATCGTGAGCACGCGCATGGAGCGGTTCGAACAGTACGGGCACCGCGCGTATCGTTCCGCGGTTGACGTGCACGACGACCGCCGCTTCGCGGTCATCCCGCCGGGCGTGAACCTCACCATATTCGACCGTGACGCCCGATCCCCCAATGAGGACGAGGTGCACGCCCTCATTCGCCAAAAATTGGCGCGCGATCTCGCGCCCGAGCGGGTCGACCTGCCCGCGATCCTGGCATCGAGCCGACTGGATCCGAAGAAAAACCACGTCGGTCTGGTACAAGCCTACGCGCAAAGCCCCACCTTGCAAGCGCACGCCAATCTGGTGCTCATCACCGCCGGACTGGACGCCCCCCTCACGACCGATGAAGGCGCGGGGCCCGTAGAGCGGGAAATCCTCCACCGCATTCGCGCTATCGTGAATGAACACCACCTGTGGGGCAAGGTCGCCGCCTTTTCTCTGCGGGGACAGACCCGCTTGGCCGCGGCGTACCGCTTCTTTGCCCGCCGCCGCTCTGTGTTTGCCCTGCCCGCGCTCTACGAGCCCTTTGGCCTGGCCGTACTGGAAGCCGCGGCTGCCGGGCTGCCCGTGGTGGCGACCCGAAACGGAGGGCCATCGGAGAGCCTGCAAGAGGACGGTCGCGTTTATGGCATTCTGGTGGATCCGGAAGACCCGCAGGAGATTGCCCGCGGGCTGGAGGAGGTGCTGCTGAACGAGGAGCGATGGGCCATGTTCGCGCGTCTGGCGCGCGAGCGGGTGCTCAGTCGCTACACGTGGGAACGCACGGCCGATGGATACGAG
>JALWHQ010000403.1 GCA_026983525.1 Anaerolineae bacterium
CCGCCCGGCGCGTCTGGAACGCCTGGACGAGCGCCGCGTGCATGCGTCGCTCCTGGTGGGAGCGGCCGACGTGCAGGATCTACCCAGGGGGGCCGTCGGCAGCGGGGGGGGTGTGGGGGAGGGAGAGGGTGTGGGCGTTGGCGCAAAGGGCAGCGTGTACCCTACGATGAGCATGGGACGTCGCTTGGGATCGGGGTGCTCGGAACTGGCGAAGACGAAGTCGGCGCTTCCCTTGCTGAAGGGAATGAGCACAATGCCGAAATTGTAGCCGGGCGACTGTTGCCACTGGAGGGCGAAGTCGGTCACGTCCACGCGCATCCACCGGCCTGGGGTGATGACGGTGCCTTGGCCGTCCCAGTACGTGGTGCGGTCGGCCTCCCCGCGCGCGCCCGGCTCCTGCCACAGTTTGCCCGGGCTGGCCTGGAGCCAGTTGGCCGCGTGCTCGGCCCAGGGGCGTAAGAGTTTATACGCGCGCGCGTACATCCCCTTCCCCCCGCGACGCTCGATTAAATTCAGCCCCAGCCACGCGTACTCAATGCGGGCTCCCGGGGGTAACCCCTGGGTCAGGTCGAACCGAATGAGAAGGTGCCGGTTCTTCCCTCCGTAGTCGCACGTAGCACACATAGAAAGCGTTGCTTCGTCACCGAAATTGGCGTACGGGTACAGTTCCATCAGGTACGTGTCCTTGGTTCCCGTGTAGCCGTTGCGTCCTTCCTGCAAAATGGTCTCGTACACTACTTTGGCCGGGGTGGGCGTAGGAGGGCGCACGCGCGTGGGCACCGGGGTGGGCGTGGGAGTTTCGAAGGGCACCTTTTCCACCTCCACAAAGTGGACGATTTCATCCCCATCCCCCACGCTAAAAATACGGAAGTCCGAACCAGTGTGGGCACCCCCACCCGGTTGGCGGTTGGCGAACTTGAAATCACTCAGACGAAATTCCGCCACCTGCCAGGTGTTCGTGTCGTGTTTGCGCACAACGCCCGCGCGGGTGAAGGGCCCCTCTTGCCCGTCGTATTCCAGTGTCCACGCGTCCGTGCCCCGATCCAGGTAGGTCACCCGGATGATGGCCTCGCGCGCGTTGCCGTCGAACAGGTAACGGTCGTCCACGTCGAAGTAAAGGTAGTAATTGCCTGTGCCTGTATCGGTTCGCCGCGCGTAGTACCCCTCGGGGTACGAGCCAATGTCCCACACGGGCACAGAGCGTCCCCCAGGAACCTGGTCGTTTTGATACAGGTAGAAGGAGAAGTTGCCATATTGGGGCTTCGATGCAGAGGACAGTGCAGTCTCGCGCAGGGCTACCCAGACCGAAGGGGTATCGTACACGGTACGTCCGAGGTATTTGTTCGCCCAACGGAAAAGGGGGGCGAGCGAGGAATTCTGCGCCAAGTGATCGGCGTATAGAATGTAATCGCTGTGCTTGTCCAGGGCGTTCAGGATTTGCCAGTAAATGGCCCATTCGGGATTGTCGTACGGGAAGGGGACGGCCGGCAGCCCGGGGCGGAAGAAGCGTGGGTCGCCTTCCCACGCAATGGGTACTTTATCTCCCCACTTACGCATGAGTTGCACGATTCCGGCCTCGCAGGGAGTCCAGTAACCGCTGCCGTCAGGCGGGCACTCGCCGTAGTCCGCGCTGTCCTCCTCCGCGCGCAGGCCGTTGCTTTTCAGCCCTACCCCCTTCGACGCCGCGTAGTTGACGAACTCCCGCCGCTCTCGGCGGCTCAGGTAGGTCGGATACATTTGCAGGAAGAGGGGGGTGGTCTGAAAGTGGCGCACGTAAATGTCGGTGATGCGTTTTACCGTTTCTTCCCAGACGATAGTGTCCAGCCCGGCGGGCTTCAGGCAGTTGTCCACGTACCAGCGCTGGGTGAAGGATTCGGGCGCGGTTTCGCCGTACACCCCGACGCTGATCTCCACCCACGCCACGCGCGGGTCGCCATCATAACGCTCGGCAAAAGCGGCAATAAACTGTTCAAATTGCTGCTGCCACCGCTCGTCCCAGAACTTGGGCATGGTCCACCCGTCGGGGCAGACCAGTTGGGCATCGGGCACGCGCTCGTACACCCAGCGTGGGGTGTGGTCGCCCCCATCAAGCACGCCGTCGTAAGTGTTGACCCCCAGCGCGACGGGCCTGCCCCCCGCAACGGCCTTGCCGATCCACGATTCGACGGCATGCCAGCGGTACACCTCGGGCGCGGGATTCAACTCGTCCCATCCCCACACACGGTGGGAGCCCAGGAGGTAATCGTAATTGGGCGCGGCCACGTCCAGATCCATGAAGTGCCAGATGCCGGGGTAGAGGACGTTGGGCAATCGCGCGTGCCAGGGGGTAGGCAAAGCCTGGGGGCTCTTCCCCACATCCGGGGAAGAGGACTGGACATTGCCCCCGAGGAAGAGACCGCCCAATCCCACCAGGAGCACCCAGAGGCTCATCCAAAATCGGTATTTGTGCGTATGCCTGGTAAACGCCATAATGGTACGCGTCTCAAAGAAGTGTCACCCTTGCAAGACACATAAGGAGTTCGACCTATGCGCCTTTCCCGGTATAGATACGCTCTGTTGTTGCTCTTTAGTCTATGGCTAACCCTTACAGCCTGTTCATTTAGTCCGACATCGCCGCCCGATCAGGCGGTTTCTTCTTCTAAAGAGGTGACGACACCTACGGTTGCTACCCCTTCTCCGCAGGTGGAGCCCACCCCTTCGTTG
>JALWHQ010000404.1 GCA_026983525.1 Anaerolineae bacterium
GGGGAGAGGGGGAAACAGGCCGCTCTTGTTGTTCTCGACGGTGCTCGAGGGGTGAGGGGTGAGGGTTTAACCCCAACATTTCACCCTTTACCGCGTGTTTACCAACAGCCTCGTTCACCTCCGGGCGGCACTTTACAGAGCAATGGGTGATCCTTCGTCCTTAATCTCTCTCAATCGGCAAAACGAGGAGGCTATGAGCGAACAGGAAATCGGCAAGGAGTTGACGCTACTGGGGCGCGAAGTCAAACAGCCCGTCCGCAAACTGGAACGCTTTCCCAACCGCCATCCGGGCCGGGAATACCTGGTTCGCCTGGAGACAAGCGAGTTTACCACCCTCTGCCCGATCACCGGGCAGCCGGACTTCGCCACCATAATCATCGAATACGTGCCCGACAAGTGGATTGTCGAGTCCAAGTCGCTTAAACTGTATTTCTGGTCATTCCGCAACGAGGGCCACTTCCACGAGCACGTGACCAACCTGATCCTGGACGACCTGGTCAATCTGCTCGACCCCATCCGGTGCAAGGTCATCGGCAAATTCAACGTTCGCGGGGGAATCGCCATTACGGTCGAGGCATCCTACGAGCGAGGCAAGGATCCAAAACCGGGACCGGGGACAGGTGCGGGGCTCGTGGAAGCGTCCACAGAGGAATAATGCGCGCGCTCTTCGTCTCCGCGCCCTTGCCCGGCCACATGGACTGGGGAGGCATGGCGCGCACGGCACGGCTGCTTCTTGCCCGGGGGCACGAGGTGGTGTGGGCCACCGACCCGGCGGGATTTCGCCACCTTGACCCCCTGGGCATTCCCACGCGCGCCTTTTCCCCCACGGGCTGGTGGTGGCCGCCCCCACCCATGCCTGCCCACCTTTCCCCGGAAGCGCGCGCCCGGGAACGCGAACGTCGCGCCGTGGCCGTCTGGCTCCACCCGGAACGCGTCATCCCGGCGACGGAACGACTGCTCGCCATCGTGGAGGACGTACGCCCGGACGTGATCGTTAGCGAGCCCTTCATCGCGGCCGCCGCATTTGTGGCCGAATTGAGTACGATTCCCCTGGTGATCGTCGGCTGGCCGGACGTGGAGATGCCCCCGCGCGTTCCTCCTCACCAGCAAGAGGCCGCCCGCTTGGCGAGTGCCTGGTTTGCCACGCTATGCCGGCGGCTCCACGTGCACGGCCACTACTGGCAACGGGAACCCCGCCCGTGGATGCGCTCCCCCCACGGGCACATCGTCTACTTCACCCCGGAGTGGTACAGCGCCTGGCGCGTGCGTGTCCCGCCCACCGTGTTCGTCGGGGGCGTGCCCGAGCCTCCGTCCACATCCCCACCCTCATGGCTGGCCGCCCTGGAGGAGGACGTGCCGCTCGTGCTCATCACCCTGGGCACGGCCTTCACGCAGGACGAGGCCTTTTTCCTCACCGTTGCGGAGGCGGCCCAGGCAGTGGGCGCACGCGCGATCATCGCCACAGGCGATACCCACCTGGCGGAACGTCTGCGGGTCTTGACGCCCGGGGAGGTGGTGGTCATGCCCTGGGCTCCTTACGAGCACGTGTTCCCTCGGCTGCGCCTGGCCGTTCACCACGGGGGCATGGGCACCACGCACGCCGCGTTGGTTTACGGCGTCCCCCAAATTGTGGTGCCGCGCGCGGCCGACCAGTACCAGCAGGCCGCGCGTGTCCAGCGCACGGGCGTGGGCCTGGCCTTTCGCGCGCCCGAGGTCACCCGCGAGCGTATGGTGTGGGCCATGCGACGCCTGCTCGAAGAACCGGTGTGGGGAGAAAGAGCGCGCGCCATGAGTGAACGAATGGCGCGCTTGGGCGGCGTGTCGCGCGCTGCACAAGCCATCTTAAAAGCTGTGGGCCCTGGAGGGATTGGCAACGGGGAGAAAGATGACGACCGATAGATGAATGTTGACAGGCCACATCCATAGCCCATCATCATTCCACGTCTGTACAAACTTTGTCCTGTTGTCGCGCTCGAGTTCTTGAAAAACCCAGGGCCATGATCTGGATCGTGGACGAATGTTGAATTTTGGGGTATAGTGAGTATGCAGTACTGGGCATAGAGGAAGGGGATATCACGCTTGGTGTAAAATTCCCCGTTGTAAGCATTCGTCCTTGGGACGCACAAACCCAGAAGGAGGCAGACCATGCTCGTCAAGGACTTCATGACGCCCGATCCCGTCACCATCACCCCTGACACGTCCCACCAGGAAGCCGTGCGCATCATGCGAGAACACGGATTTCGTCGCTTGCCTGTCATCGACAAACACGGCAAATTGGTGGGTATCGTCGTCGAAAAAGACTTGTTGTCTACCCAGCCCTCTCCGGCCACGACCCTCAGCATTTGGGAGATTCACAATCTCCTCAGCAAGTTGAAAGTTAAAGAGTTCATGTCTCATCCCGTGTACATTGTGGGCGAGGATTGTCCCCTGGAGGACGCGGCCAAGATTATGGTAGAGAAGAAAATTGGCTGCCTTCCGGTAATGCGAGGGGATAAATTAGTCGGCATCATTACCGAGACAGACATCTTCAAAGCATTTACCCGTATGCTGGCCGGAGGTGAGCCCGGCATTCGTGTAACCGTGCGCCTGCATCGTCACCGTGGCGTGCTGGCTGAACTGGCCAAAGCCATCGCCGATGTGGGCGGGCGTATCGTCAGCCTCGCGACACTGAACGAGCCCGATGGTGAACACAAACGTGTGGCTATCAAAGTCATCAACACGACGGCTGAACAACTCGAGCAAGCAATCCGAACCCACGCCGATTGGGAAATTCTGGACATCCGAGCCGGGGGAGCGTGCCGCGAGCCCGAGGTTGTTGGATAGGATGGAATTGCTGCTTAAGTTTGCCTCATGTTACAATGCGATAGCCGAAAGGCAAGAAGGGGCGGCGGGCAATGCCCGCCGTTCCTGTATCCGCGTATTCTTACAAGTATGAAGGAGGAACGCGAGGCCCATGCGGATCTATGTCAACGAGAAAAAGGTGCGCTTTCGTAGTCGAGTGGGTACTATTGCCAGCCTAATTGGCCTTGTCGTACTCGTTGCCGGCATGATCATCACCCTTCGCATCCAACCCGGTTCTCCCGATTACCCGTTCTGGATTGCTGTAGCCATGGGGGCGTTGGTTGTCGGCTTTTTCGCTGCCCAAATCGGCAATTACAACATCCGACACTTCGCGCGCAAACCCCGCTTTGACCAGATGCTTGACCGAGCCCTAAAGGGGTTCGATGATAAGTACGAGATCTACCATTGGCTCCTTCCCGCCGATCACGTTCTCCTTGGGCCAGCGGGCCTTTACGTGTTCGTCTTGAGGGATACACGCGACCCGGTACAGGCAACCGGCGCACGCTGGAGACAACCGTTTAGCCTTCGCCGTCTTTTGGGCCTTTTCGGCCAAGAAGGGTTGGGAGATCCCGTGCGAGAAGCTCTTTCGGAAGCAGAACGCTTGGAAAAGTGGATTCGCCAGGTCCTTCCCGATGTGGACGTGGATATCCAACCGGTGGTCTACTTTGTAGAACCTGTTCCCATCGAACGGGATGCGCCGACAGTACCGCCCATTTTGCCCAAGGAACTCAAAAAGTTTTTGCGCTCTCGAGCAAAGGAATCGCGGCTACCCGACACGGTTCGTAAGCGACTGAGCGAGGCCTTTCGCAAAAGGGCGGAAAAACTCATGGGTGAGAATGGGCAAACGTAAGGGATGGTGCTGGAGCCATAAAAGGTGACCAACATGCTGGTCATCTGGAATACTTTTGGAGGCTGGTTACAACGGCATATCTTCTCCTCCATTGAGCGCAAATTGGCCGCTGCCTTCATGATAGTTGTTCTCCTTCCTCTACTGGGCACGGGCCTTTACGGCAACTGGATTACCAGCAAGATCCTAACCGAACGATCGATTGATGCTGCTACAGCCGATCTTGAGGTGCGCGCCAGTCGAGTTGAGTCCTACCTGGCAGGAGTGCGCAGTGACCTTCTGTACCTTAGCGATATGGATCTTTTGCACAACCTTCTGATCGCGCGCGCGCAAGGAGATGATCAGCAAATTACCACGCTGCGCACCCAACTGGGTAACCAGTTTGCCCTTTTTGCCCGCACTCATCCCGAGTACTACCAAATCCGCTACATTGCCGAGGACGGCCAAGAATTTGTGCGCGTAAATGCCCGCTATGGGTACGTCGAAATAGTTCCCCCCTCAGGATTACAGTGGAAATACCGACGCTACTATTTCCAGGAGACAATGCGCCTTAAATCTGGAGATGTGTACATGTCGCCCGTGGATCTCAACCGAGAGTACGGACGCCTCGAACTCCCTTACACCCCTGTGGTGCGCTATGCAACCCCTCTCTTCTTCCCTGATAGACGCCGCGCGGGTATTCTCATTCTCAACCTCTACGCGGATGAATTCCTCCGTTTCGTGTACGAAGGGCGTCACGGGCGTGAGTTGATCCTCGTTGATCAGGACGGGTACTACATGGTACACCCCGATCCAAGCAAAACCTGGGGGCACCCCTGGGACCGCGGAACAGGTCACCGATTGCTAATCGACTACCCCCACCACTGGCCCCAGATCCTATCACCTTCGACAGGTGTGGTCATGACCCGAAACGAGGTCATCGTCCACATGCCCATCTTTCCCGACACGACAAGCCCCGAACGCTACTGGGTTCTGTTGCGTATCCAACCCAAACCGCAAGCTTTTGCACCGGTACAAACATTTCGTCTCACTGCGGGTGGCATCCTCATGCTGGCCATTCTCGTCTCCCTTTTTATGGCGACCATCCTTGCTCACGATATTTCCGCCCCCTTGCGCCTCCTCACCGAGCGTGTCCGGCGGCTGGGACGCGGGGAAGAGGCTCCTCCCATCTCCATCACAAGTAATGACGAGGTCGGGGAACTGGCGAGAGCCTTCGAAGAAATGGAGGCGGCCTTACGACTGCACATGGAACGCTTAGCCCGGTTGGACATTGCCGGACGCCGCATCATGGGCCACTTGGATCGTGAACGGATCATTGAGGCCGTGGCCGAAGCCTTGGACATGCTCTTTGAAGCCCCATGCAAAGTTGTGCGCAGCATTCATATGCAAGGGGAACAAGAACACGAGGAACTTCTCGTTTGCATCGGTGAACGCTCCTTTCTCCCAAAGGATGAATCAGAAGCCGAGGCAGCACGACGGGCAGCACAGGAGGAAGGCGTGTGGCAACCGGCGCGCATTCCCGCCCCCGACGGCACGCTCGTGTATATGTGCTGTGCCCCCATGCAATCGGCCTCACGACATTACGGCTGGCTCGAGCTCTACGGCCCCCACGCCGACGTCATCAACCCTACCGTCGGTAACTTGCTCACCTCCCTTGCCATGCAAGTTGCTGCAGCCCTGGAAAATGCAGACCTGTACCAGCGTCTGCAAGAACACCGGGAACAACTTCGCACCCTGGTCGAACAACTGATTGCTGTGCAGGAAGAAGAGCGACGCATGGTCGCCTACGACATTCACGACGGGCTGATCCAACGCCTGGTGGGTGCGCGCCTTCATTTGCTGAACCTCCTCGACAGCGACGGCTTCCGTGAGGAAGATCGTCGAGTGCTCGAACGATCCGTCGAACATCTCAGTGCTGCAATCGCTGAGGCCCGTCGCACAATAGAAGGCTTACGGCCCGCGTTACTGGACGAACTAGGACTTATTCCTGCGCTCACCCAGTATGCCCATGATCTCGGTCGCCAACGCGGCTGGGAAATCCACCTTGAGGGTCCCACACATTTGCAACGGCTCCCTGATACTGTGGAAATCACCGCTTTCCGCATCGCCCAAGAGGCCTTAAATAACATCCACAAGTACGCCCAAGCACAGCATGTGTACATCCGCGTACAGTGTGATGGTGATACCCTCATCCTGGAAATTGAAGACGACGGAGTGGGATTTGACCTGGAAGACGCGCGCAGCCGTAAACAGTGCGTGGGGTTGACAAGTATGCAAGAACGGGCAGCCTTATTAGGAGGCTACTGCACCATACATACCCATCCCGGAGAGGGGACGACTGTGCGCGTTCATTTACCCCTTCGATTAGAATAGGAAAGGGGGAAGAAAAATGGAACAGGACCGGTCCATTCGAGTTATTATTGCCGATGATCACAGCGTGGTACGCGAGGGCCTACGTGCCATCCTCGAGCGTGCAGGCTTCGACGTTGTAGGGGAGGCCACCAACGGACGGGAAGCCATAGAGAAAACCGAAACACTCCGGCCTGACGTAGTGCTCATGGACATTCGAATGCCAGACGTGGATGGCCTTCAAGCACTCGCACACATCAAGGAGCGCGCGCCAGAAACAAGTGTCATCATCCTCACCACCTACACCAACCCCGGTTATCTGGCCCAAGCCATCGCCTCCGGCGCAACCGGCTACCTCACCAAAGAATCATCCCCCAGCCAAATTGTCGGTGCCATTCGCGCAGCCGTGGCTGGAGACCAACTCCTCGACCGCTCCGTACTCGAGATGGCTCTCCGCAGTGTCGCCTCTACCCCCCCGCCCAAGGCCGACGACCTAATAGAACCTTTAACCGAACAGGAAGAGATGGTCTTGCGGCTCATTGCTGCCGGCTTGAACAACGAAGAAATTGCCCGCACCCTCTCTATTACCGTCAACACCGTAAAGACCCATGTCCGCCACATCTTCCAAAAACTGGGGGTATCCGATCGCACCCAAGCGGCTGTGTGGGCAGTTCGTCATGGGTTAGGATAATGCCCAAGCCACCACCTCCAGAGAGTGAGGCGTAAAAATCACTCCGAAGGAGGATCCATTCCACCACATCCCTTGATAAGATAGAAGCGTGGTCATTCCGCGCGTGATCAAGTCGTCCTCATCAACAACCCACTCACAGAGAGAAGGGAGGTGGTGGCATGAAACGAGCTTGGTTCATCCTCTTGGGGCTGCTCGCCCTTGTCGCGCTGGTGGCCTTCTTCTACAGTGGTACCCCCAGCGTACAGGCGGATCAGCCCAACGCCACCACGAGTGCACTTCCTCAACAGGCCCCGCAGGAGAACTGTACCAACGCTGGCTGTCATCAGGGCATTGAACCCATTCGTGATCCGAACAGCCAGATGATGCAGCAAATCATGGCGTTGGGAGAATGTACCACCTGTCACTACGGGGATCCCAATGCCACAACGGCCGAGGAAGCGCACTCGGGTGAATTCTACCCCGATCCCGGTAACCCCTGGATTGTGGACAAAACATGCGGCAAATGCCACATCAATTATGGGTATGCGCTGCGCCTTTCCCTCATGAACACCGAGGCAGGTAAAATCCAGGGGAACCTCTGGGCCTGGGGCGTTAAGGGGAAATATGGGGAAGGCCGGACCGTCAAGTACGCCAACTATACCTTGGATGATACTGACGGCCCCACCCCCATGTTCGGCTCTGACGTCTATAAGGCCTACATGGAGAAACTCATCAGTGCCTATCCCGATCAGTTCCCCACACATGTGGAAGGCCTACCCCTGCCTTCCGTAGAAGAAATCGTTCAGGATCCATCGCTGGCCGCTTTCACCTATCAGCGTAATCAATGTCAGCGGTGCCATGTGGGGGTGCCTCCTCGTATGAAGCGCGGCGATTACCGTGGCACAGGGTGTTCGGCTTGTCACATTCCCTACAGCAACGAGGGTTTCTACGAGGGGAATGACCCTACCATTCCCAAGGACGAGCCAGGACATCCGCTGGTTCACCAGATTCAGGGCACCCGAGAAGCCAAAGTGAAAGTGGGAGACATAGAATACTCTGGTATCCCAGTGGAAACGTGCAACTCATGCCATAATCGCGGTAAGCGCATCGGCGTAAGTTATGAGGGCATTATGGAATTCCCCTATGGAACGCCTTTTACCGCGGATGGCCAAAAGCAGCCTAAGTTGCACACCAAGAAATACCTCTTCATCAAAGAAGACCTCCACCACGAGGTCCAGAGTCGCCCTGAGAACCCCGAAGGGGGCATGCTGTGCCAGGACTGCCACACCGATATAGACGTCCACGGCGACGGCACCCTCTTCGGCACGACCCTTGCCCAGGTAGAAATCGAATGCGCCGACTGCCACGGCACCCCCGATCAATATCCGTGGGAACTCCCGTTGGGTTATGGCGACGAATTGCTGACCCCTGAGGAGATGGGTGATATCGCCCAAAAACCGCGCGGAACCACCGACACCCTCCCACGGTATATGCAGGATGGCACCGTGTACGACCCCGAGGACGGCTATCTACTCACCGCGCGCGGAAACCCGTTTGGCAACGTCGTACGTCGGGGCAACGAAGTCATCGTCCACTCCGCGTCCGGCATCGACTTTAAGGTCCCCTTGCTTAAGAACATCAAGCGACAAGGGACCTGGAAGAGCAAAGACGCGGAAGTGGCCATGGACAAGGTAGGTAAGCACATGGAAAACATGGAGTGCTATGCCTGCCACGCGGATTGGGCCCCTCAATGTTACGGCTGCCATGTCGTCGTCGACTACTCAGAGGGTAAAGAAAACATTGATTGGATCGCAGTAGGAAACAAGTACAAGGATACCGGCACGGTGGACTACACACTAAACCTGCCGGGCAAGATCATGGAAAGTCGCGGCTATCTCCGTTGGGAGGACCCCATCTTGGGGATCAACGGTGAAGGACGCGTCACTCCGCTCATTCCCGGTTGCCAGGTGGTGTACACCGTCATCGGTCCGGATGGACAAAATGTCGCCCATAATGTGATTGGACGTACCCCGCCCAACACGGAAGGTGCCGGCCCTGAGGGACAACGTGGCTTGGACATGGCGCCTGTGCAACCCCACACCGCGGGCCGCAAGGCGCGCACGTGTGAATCTTGCCACAGCGATCCCAAAGCGCTCGGCTACGGCTACCAGGGCGGCAAGTTCCTGAAAGGGTATGAGAAACCGCGCGTCATTGACCTGGCCACCGCGACCGGTCAAATCATCCCCAGCAAAGTCCAGAACCAAATGGAAGCCATCCCCGACCTGCCCATGGACTGGAGTCAAATTGTGGATCCGAAGACGGGCAAGCAATTAATGACCGTCGGATCTCACTGGCCCAAGTCCGGTCCGCTCACAGAAGATCAACGCACCCGCATGGAGCGGGTGGGCGTGTGTATGGGGTGCCACCAAAACATGGCCGATCCAACGTTCTGGACGGATCAAGTCATTGCTACCTATGGTCGCGTGGCCACGGATGAAGAGCATATCAACGTCATGAACCAGTTGGTTCGTGACGCGGTCGCAGGCAAGCAAGCCATCTCCGAGGTGGAGGTTGCCAAGGCGAAAGTCAACGAACTGCAGAGCAAACTCGCCCAAATGGAGATGGAAAAAGAGGCTGCTGCAGCACCATCTCAGCCCACATTCCCATGGGCCTGGGTGGTTGTAGCCGTCGTGGTAGGTCTGATTGTAGGCGGCATACTGGTTGCGGCCTTTGGTCGTCGCTAGAGTCGCTAAAAAACAACGCACTCGTACACGTTCGTGTTGCCTCAGGAGGGATACCTCTTGGGCAACACGAACGTGTCTTTTTAGCCACACTCTGGTATGTCTTGGGGAAAGTTATTCCCTTAATGCAACATGTAACGTTCACAGGAGACCTTATGAAACGATTCGCGCTCTACGGGTTGGTGACAACGCTTGTAGTGCTTATTATAGCCATCGCGGGATGGTATGTCGTGGAACGGCAAGGATGGTTTCCATTAGGAAAATCTTCCGCCTCCCCCAAACAAACCCAGGCGACCACCCGCGAGGACGTAGCAAACGACTTCGTGACTCTGGCTTTAGAAAAGGCCCGGGCTGGTGAGGTGGAAGAGGCCTTGAAAGCACTGGATGTCGCGATTGCGGCTAATCCACAAGGGGCTGCTGAAGCCTACTACTATCGTGGACTGATTCGTGGGGAGCAAGGGAATCCCAACGCTGCCATAGAGGACCTTACCAAAGCCATAGAGATCAACCCTCATATGCCCCAAGCATGGGCCGCGCGGGGCAGTTTCTATTTGCTCCAAATGCGTCCGGCCAAAGCTATTGAGGATTTCAATAAAGCCATCGAACTGGATCCCCAACATGCGCCCAACTACGTAAATCGCGGCCAGGCATACATGAACCTGGAAATGTTCGACATGGCATTGCAAGACTTCAACAAAGCCTTAGAACTCGATCCAAATTCGGTGGCTGCTTACTTCAACCGCGGGGTACTCTATTTTCAGCAAAAGAAAATAGACGAAGCCATTGCAGACTTTACCAAGTGCATCGAATTGGATCCGAACGCGCCTGCTCCTTACTTCAACCGGGCTGTGGCCTACATTGAGAAAGATGAGAGAGAAAAAGCCGCTGTGGATCTGGCCGTTTATCTTAAAATCGCCAAGGATGAAATGGGACGCCACCAAGCAGAGGCACTTCTCGAAAACCTCAAGGAACCCACCTTGTCAAAACCATCTCCATAAAGTCCTCGGGGAGGGCAAGAGACCTCTCGCCTTCCCCGCTTCATCCTTCACCCCCACCAGAAGTCACCATTCCCCCTTCTTGGCATACAGCACATGGGGGCCACGATCTCCCAACGGGGAGGACGAACATTCGCCCTCATAGGCAACATCGCTTTAGTTGATCTTCGTCTCCAAATATCCTACAATACCGGTGACAATTCACCACACTCCCCTCCACAAGGAAGTGGCCATCTCCTGTTTTTGAACCCAACGGCGTCGCGGCCTCTGTAGAAGGTTCATTGCCCACAACAAACGCTATCTGCCATGGAGACGTGTATATGACAACGGAATTGCTGCGTCGGGATATACGACTTTTAGGAAATATCCTTGGCGAAGTCTTACGAGAACAGGAAGGGGAAGAACTATTTCAACAAGAGGAACGCATTCGCCTCTTGGCCAAGGAATGGCGGTCGACGAATGATGACCGCATTTTCCACAGTCTGGTGAAGGCGTGCGAAAGCCTCCCTTCGAATCATATTTACCCGGTTCTCAAAGCCTTTACCACATACTTCCACCTTGTGAACTTAGCGGAAGAACACCATCGGGTACGGGTACTACGCCAACGAGAAGCGAACGCGCGCGGGCGCCCATTGGCCGATTCCATTGCTGAAGCCATCCATCGCCTTAGGGAACAAGGACTCAGCGCTGCGGACATTCAACGTGTGCTACAAGCCATCGATGTAGAACTCGTGCTCACTGCTCATCCCACAGAGCCCAAGCGTCGTTCGACGTTGTTCAAACTACGCCACATCTCACAGATTCTCTACCGGTTGGAAACAGAACGTCTTTTGCCTAAAGAGCGGGATAGACTGCTTACCGAATTGCGGGGGTGGATAACCCTTCTCTGGCAGACACGAGAAGTACGCCTCCGCCGTCCCACAGTGCTTGACGAGGTGCGACGTG
>JALWHQ010000405.1 GCA_026983525.1 Anaerolineae bacterium
CATATATGTACCAACTATTTCGCCATAACCTTCAAGAACCGCGACTTGCGCCGCGTGCCATCCCAGCGAATGTCCGGAATGAGCACGTCTTTCACGGCCTCGATGCGATCCTTGTACCGCATCAGGTCCGTGAGCATCACCCGCAACTCGGCTTCCATGTCATGGGTAGGCTGATAGCCCAAGTCGAGAAGATGCTGGTGGTCGGGGTTGTAGTAGTGCTCCTCCGCTTCCTTGCGCGGGTTCTCCAGCGGGATAATCTCCGTCTCCAGCCCCAGTTCGTTGGCCACCTTCTTCACCTTCTCCGCCAACTCGAAGATGCTGTACGTTTCCTCGAACTGGTTGAACACCCGGTACTCGCCCGCTTCGGGCGGATTCTCGATGGCCAGGGTCAGGCACTGCATGGAGTCACGCAGGGGCAGGAATCCGCGCTTCTGGTGGCCCTTACCGTAGGGCGTCAACGGCTCGCCGATGACTGCCTGGCAGCAGAAGCGGTTGATGGCCGTGCCAAAGGCCTGGTCGAAGTCCAGGCGGGTGAACAGCCGCTCGTCGTCCCCCATCTCGTCGATGCGGGTGCCGTACACGACCCCCTGCATGATGTCGGTGCTGCGCAGGCCCCAGATCTGGCAGGCGAACATGATGTTGTTGCTGTCGTGTACCTTGCTCCAGTGATACCACGACCCGGCCTGGCGGGGGAAAGGCAGGCGGTCCTTGCGGCCTCGGAACTCAATTTCGAAGAATCCTTCGGGGATATCGATATTGGGTGTACCGTATTCGCCCATGGTGCCTAATTTCACCAAGTGAGCGTTGGGCGTGATATCGCGCATGGCATAAAGGATGTTCAGAGTACCTATGATATTGTTGTGTTGCACCCAAGTTGCATGATGGACATCCATCATCGAGTACGGCGCAGATGGACACTCCCCGAAGTGCACAATGGCCTCAGGTCGAAACTCCTCAAACACCTCTTTCACGAAATCCCAATTGGTCAAATCTCCCACCCGAAAGTACGGTTTCTCCCCCCACTTTTCCTTGAAGGTCTGAAGGCGAGTGCTCATGTCCGCAATGGGAATCGCGCTGTGGCTGCCCATTTCCGCCACCCAACGGCGGCGATAAAACACATCTACGCCACCAACCTCATGTCCTCGGGCCGTCAGATACTGTGCAAGGGACCATCCCAGGTATCCGTCCATTCCGGCAATTAACACACGCATGGGTTGACCTCCTCTTTTTCGAGAAATATTTTTTGGAAATACCACCCTAGCCTATGGAACGTAACAAAAGACGATAGACCGCCCCTCATTTAGCAATATCTACATCATTATAAGCGGAAAAATCAGGGATGGCAAATTACCTCCACAATCCTCATCACCTTCGCCCCAATATTCGCCAAATAAGAGAACATTCTCATTTAACTTAAGTATGGGGGAGGGAGCAACTTCCCTCTGTATTTCTCAATTTTCCCTCTATTTCCGTAACTTCTCTCCTTGCGCCTGCGTTATTTTTACATGAGGAAGTACATACGGACGACCTTGGTAAGCCAAGGCATACCTGATAACCAATGTGCTTCGAAAATCCATCCCTGTAAGGAGGAAAGTGGCTTGTATACCCGTATAACCTCTAGACTGCTGCTCTTTGCTGTGTTCACCATTCTCCTTAATGGTGCCCTGTTAGGACTGCCTCGTACTTCCGACGCAGAAGTAACCACCTCTCTTGATGTTATGTCAGAAGTACCAGAACAGATCCCTCGTACGGAGGCCCTCATCTGGGGACGGGTGATCGATGCCCGTTCGCGCTGGTCTGACGGACGCATTGTCACCGACTATACAATTCAAGCAATAGAAACCCTGGACACCCTCAAGTCCACCGCGCTCGTCGTTACCGTCGATGGCGGACGCATGGGTAATCTGGGCATGGTTGCTTCCCACACGCCCCACTTGTGGGTTGGGGAGGAGGTGTTTCTTTACCTCACACGTTTCAAAGGGACGTGGCGCGTGTGGGGTGGCCCACGCGGACACTACCTTGTTGATCGAGGTTGGGCCGTACGTGAAGCAGACGGCTGGACCCTGTCACTTCGTGCCCTCCTCCGACAGACGGCTACAGTATATGGAATTCGTGTGCCCCGTCAAGTGTGGGAGCGTATCTCGTCGCCTACAGGCCCCCCTCCGAGCTTCCCGGCTCCAGAAAACTTTGTCTATACCGGCCTCCACTGGCCAGGAGACAACCCAATGGGGGAAGTATATCGTGTCAACACTGCAGGTATTCCCGGGGACGTATCCCCAAGTGGGTTTACGAATGCGGTTTTAGCAGCGGCTGGAACATGGAGTGTAGTCGGATGCTCGCGTTTCACCTTCCCTTATGGGGGCTCCACCGGATCTCCCCCCGGCAGTTTCGATGGGGTCAACAGTGTGGGGTGGATGGCCTTGCCGCAAGGTGTCTTGGGACGTACCACATACTGGTATAGCACCAGCACAGGCATTGTGGTTGAAGCGGATACCGGCTTCAATACTGCTTACGCATGGGCCACGGGTAGCAGCGTCCCTGCCAACCGTTTCGACCTGCAAAGTGTGGCCTTACATGAGTTCGGCCACTGGCTCGTTCTTGGCCATGATACGGATGCACGCGCGGTCATGTACGCTTACATTGGCCCAGGCGTCATTAAGAGACGGTTGTACACGACAGATATAGCCGGCATTTGCTAT
>JALWHQ010000406.1 GCA_026983525.1 Anaerolineae bacterium
CTCGTCCTGCCCTTGCATTCCTACCTGGAGGATTGGGGAACGCACGTCCCGCCGGTGGCCGAGCGCCCGGTGCTGTCCATCCAGCAGCAGGTCATGAAGCCCCTGTACGGGGAGACGCGGGGCTTCGGCGACGTCCTCCTGGCCCTCCTGAAGGACCTGGACGAAAGCACATTCGGGGCCTTCCCCGATTACTACGCCTACCTGCGCACCGCCATGGACAACGCCCCTGCCGAAGTGAAGGGCGGCGTCTCCGGCTGGGACGAGATGCTGCAGAAGGGGGTCCTGCTGGCCAAGGCGGCACCCGCGGCCGGGCTGAAGCCCAAGCTGGTCGTGCCGCAGGTGCTGGCGGAAGACGGGGAGGAGGAAGAGACGGGAGGCCGTCCCTTCCATCTCATTCCCTCGCCGCGTCTGGGGATGTGGGACGGGCGCCATGCCAACCTGCCCTGGATCCAGGAGGCGCCGGATCAGATCGCCAAAGTGGTGTGGGGCTCCTGGGCCGAGTTGCATCCGCACACGGCCAAGGAGCTGGGGGTCAAGAACGGCGATTACGTGCGCATCGAGTCCGACCACGGGGCCATCGAGACCCAGGTCTATGTGCACAACGGCATCAACAAGGAAGCGGTCGCCGTTCCCCTGGGACAAGGGCACGAGGCCTACGGTCGCTACGCCAAGGGGCGCGGCGTGAACCCGCTGCGCATCCTGGCGCCCGCCACCGACGAGAAGACCGGCGAGCTGGCCCTGTACGCCACCCGGGTGAGCGTGCGCAAGCTGGATCGTTCGGCACAGCTCATCAAGATGGGTGGCAGCGAGACCCAGGCGGGACGCAAGCTGGTGGCCACCATCTCGGCCGACGTCTATCGCCGCACTGAGGGGGAGGTTTAATCCATGTCGTTGAAGAACATCCTGGAGAATTGGTCCGCGTACCGAAAGGACGCGGAGAAGGGCGGCCACCACAAGTATGAGCACCAGTGGGGCATGGCCATCGACCTGGACCTGTGCATCGGTTGCAACGCCTGTTCCACCGCCTGCTACGCGGAGAACAACCTGGCCTGGGTGGGGCCCGAGAAGTTCGCCAAGAACCAGGCCATGCACTGGATGCGCATCGAACGTTACTGGGATCAGATAGACGAGGAATACTCGGAGCAGGGCGCCAGTTTTCTGCCCATGCTGTGTCAGAACTGCCATGCGGCGACCTGTGAGCCGGTGTGTCCGGTAGCGGCCACCTACCACACTCCCGACGGCCTGAACGCCCAGGTGTACAACCGTTGTATCGGTTCCCGTTATTGCTCCAACAACTGTCCTTTCCGCGTTCGTTATTTCAATTTCTATTCCTACTACGAGTCGGCCTGGCCTGCGCCCATGCACATGCAGCTCAATCCCGACCTCACCGTGCGGGACAAGGGCGTCATGGAGAAATGCACCTTCTGTATCCAGCGCATCCGCGAGGCCAAGGACAAGGCCAAGATGGAGAACCGCCCGGTGCGTGATGGAGACGTGGTCACCGCCTGCGCCCAGGCCTGTCCGACCCAGGCGATCGTCTTCGGGGATACCATGGATCCCAACAGTCGGGTGGCCAAGTTGTGGAAGAAACACCAGGTGCAACGCGGGCCCTACACCCAGAAGAAGCCCAAGACGGATCCGGAGATCCGCGGTTACCGCATCTTCGAGGAGCTGAACGTGGATCCCTCCATCATGTATCTGGAACGGGTCCGCGAAGAGGTCTGAGGGCCAAGGTCAACCGACTGAATCGATAAGGAAACGGTATGATCCAGGAAAAAGACATCAACGAACAGATCGAGTGGGCGAAGATCAACGCCGACGTCATGCGCTCCATGGAGAACCCGCGCATGGCCTACTGGGTGGCGGTGGTCATCTGCCTGTTGATGATCTCCTGCGCGGTGGTCGCGGAGATCTATCAGTACAACGTCGGCATGGGTGTGGCCGGCCTCAACAACCCGCACATGTGGGATCTCTACATCGCCACCTTCGTGTTCTGGATCGGCATGAGCCACTCCGGCACGCTCCTCTCGGCGATCCTCCACATCATTCACGCGGACTGGCGTAAGCCCATCTACCGCTTCGCCGAGGCGATGACCACCTTCTCGCTGATGACCGCGGGCCTGTTCCCCATCATCCACTTGGGGCGTGTGTGGAACCTCTACTGGGTGCTGCCCTACGTCTCCGATCGGGGGATCTGGCCCAACTTCCGCTCGCCCCTGTCCTGGGACGCCTTCGCCATCAGTACCTACCTGTCGGCGTCCATGATCTTCCTCTACATCGGCATGATCCCGGACTTGGCCATCTGCCGTGACAGTGCCCGCGGCTGGCGCAAGAAGCTCTACAGCGTCCTCTCCCTCGGCTGGCGCGGGGACGATCGCCAGTGGCGCAACTTCCGCAAGACCTACCTACTCTTGGCCTGCTTCCTGATTCCGCTGGCGGTGTCCGTGCACTCCATCGTGTCCGCCGACTTCGCCATGTCCATCATGCCGGGCTGGCACGTGACTTCGTTCCCGCCGTACTTCGTCGCCGGCGCTCTGTATTCCGGTTGCGCGGCCATCATCACCCTGTTCGTGATCCTGCGGTATTTCTTCCGCTTCGAGGACTACATGACCCTCCCCATCATGGAGAAGACGGCCAAGCTCACCTTCGCCATCGCCATGGTGTGGACCTAC
>JALWHQ010000407.1 GCA_026983525.1 Anaerolineae bacterium
ATCACAGGACCAAAGTGTTTGCTCAGATGTTCCAACGTGATCTTTGCCATCGCTGTACGCTCTCCGAAGAGGATTATTGTTTCAGCCCACCAAAGAAACGGAACCCGTACCGCCAATTGACCAGCAGATAGAGAACAAGGACGGGAATGGTATAGAGAAGAGCATAGGCGGACACGAGCGTGAGGATAGGAGTACCTGCCTCGGTATAGAAAGAATAGATGGCCACGGAAGCCGGCATTCGCTCCGGACTGCGCAGGAGGATAAACGGGATGAGAAATGTGCCCCAAGCATTGACGAACGTCCAGATAGCAATGACCATCATCCCCGGACGAACCAGGGGCAACACGATGTCACGGAAAATCTGTAACGACGTCGCGCCTGCCACCCATGCCGATTCTTCATAGGATGTTGGAATGCCCTCAACAAAATCCCGCATGATGAAGATGGCCGCGGGTAGCAGTCCCCCGGTCAGGACCAGAATGACGCCGAGGTGAGTGTCGATCAAGCCCAGGCGGAAAACGAGCAAGAAGATGGGCACCATAGCCGCGGTTCCCGTCACTACGGAAGAGAACAGGATGAGTATGTAGATGAGCAGGTCGCGCCCGGGAATGCGAAAGCGAGAGAGCGCGTATGCTCCCAATGTAGCCACGAAAGTCGTCACAACCATAGTTCCCCCGGCCTGGATGACGCTGTTCTTGAACAGCGCCCGAACAGCAAACATGTTGCGAAAGACCTGGCGAAAGTTATCCAAGGTGAGGGGTTGGGGAAACGTCAGGCTGAGATGCACCTTCGCACCAAATGGTGTGACAAACAGCCACAAAGTAGGCAGCACGAAGAAAAGGCCGATCAGGGTGACGAGTGTATAGAACAGGATGCGAGTGAGCACAAAGCGGAGTAGCCTCATGTGTACACCTCTTGGCGACGCAAGATGCGCAGATAGCCCAAGGCTAATACCAGGTTTACCAGCATCACTATCACGGCAATGGCACTCCCCTTACCGAACTCGAAGAAGCGAAATGCTACCCTGTATGTATAAATGGAGATGATTTCCGACTTGTACGCGGGGCCCCCTCCTGTAAGCAAAAAGGGCGTGAAAACGTTGAACGTCCACAGCGTGATGAGGATGACATCGGTCAGAATGTGGTTCTTGATAAGCGGCAAGAGGATGTCCCGAAACTTTTGCCACGCGGACGCGCCGGCTACGTCTGCCGTTTCCATGTAGGAGGGGGGAATGGTGGCCAGGGCAGAGGAGAAGAGCAGCATGGAAAAGGCCGTCCCGCGCCACGTGTTGAAGAGGATGATGGATAGCAGGGGATGGTCGATGAGCCAATCGGGGTGGTTGAAGGAGAGGACGCTGAGAATAGCATTCAGTGTGCCGTAATCCCTGTCGAGAAACGCGAGCCAGGCAAAGGCGACGACCACGTCGGGAATGATCCAGGCCAAGACGACCACGGTGTGAATGGTTTCTCGCAGCCAACCTCGCCGGCGGTAAAGCAACGCAGCAATGAGCAAGCCCAAACCGACCTGGCCCACGAGAGCGGAGCCGATGACGAACTGGATAGTGATGAGCATGGAGCGTCCAAACTCGCCGGAACGCATCCACTTGGAAAAGTCGAACAGGTGCCTGTAGTTGTCCAATCCGACGAACTTCCAGGCTACCGCCGTCGTGCCTGTCAATGTCTGATTGGTGAAACTGAGGAAGAATACCCAGACAAAAGGAAAGAGAATGAAGACGGCCATGAACAGCAGGGCAGGGATGAGAAAGAGGATGCCCATTTGCCGCGAGAGCGGACCGCTTTCGCTGTGCACCATGTACCTCCCCGGCGGTGAGATGGGCAGGGGCGCGGCTGGGGCCGCGCCCCTGCATGTGCCCTTACCGTGATACTTCGATGACGTTGTCGGGGCCGGCGATTTCCTTGACGGCGTCGGCGTAGGCGGCCGCGGCTTCTGCCGGCGTCATCTCACCGGAAACGACGCGTTCCGTCGCCAACTGGGCCTCATACGATATCTTCGGGTACTCGGGCAGCATGGGCCGCACCGTGGTCAACGGCAGCAGAGCCTCGGCCATGGCCGTCATCACGTCATCACCAATCACGGGAACGTCATCGCGAGCACGAATCCGCGGCTCAATCTTCTGGTACTCCATCAGCGCATCCCGGCTGAACATGAAGGAGAGCAATGCCCAGGCTTCCTTGGGATGCTGCGTGTTGGGGTTCAAGATGAAGCCCGTGCCCCCAGAAATGGTCACGAAGTCCTGCCCTCGATAGCCCTTGCCCGGCGCCATGGCCGGCATCTTCGCCCAGCGCACTATCTCATTCCGATTGTCCAGCCCAAACTCGTTGCCGGGCTTCAGCACCGAACGCCAGAACCAGTCCCCCTCCACCAGCATCGCTATCTTGCCATCCCGGAAGCGGGCAAAGGACTGTTCGCGCCCATCCTTGACCAGTTGCAGCCGGGCATCTCCCAGTTTCTCGTCAATGTAGATGGTCTTGTACAACTCCAGGGCCTGCTCGATGCCGGGATGGGCCGCAATCCACTTGCCCTGGTCGAAGTCGTACATGTGGATGCCCGTGCCCAACAACACCATGAACCACCCCTGCATGGTGGTCGCCTCTCCCATGGAGGTGCCCGCATTCAACTGAATGGGCGTCACATCGGGCAACTTCGCCTTGATCTGCCGCGCCGTCTGCAAGATGTCGTCCCACGACTTGGGCTGCCACGGCACCGATATGCCCGCCTGCTCGAACAGATCCTTGCGGTAGAAAATCATGCGCACGTCCGTGCCCTGGGCAATGCCATAGCGCTTGCCCTGGTAGCCCAGAATCATCTGCAGCCCCTCGGGAATGTGCTGCCATCCTTCCCAATCATTCACCTCAGGCCCGGCAATCTCGTCCAGGGGCTTCAACAACCCGGCAGCCACAAACTCGGGAATCCAGAACCCATCGAACCCCATGATGTCTGCACCCTTGCCCACCTTCAGGTCAAGGGCATATTGCTGCTTGAGCGCCTCATCATTGCCTCCAAACTCCACCAACTCCACCGTGACGTTCTTGCCCTGCTCTTTCATGCGCGCTTCGAACGTGGGCTTGACGTACTTCTTGAACCACTGCACAAAGTTGTTGTTCGCTCCACCCTCCACACATCGACACGTCACGCGAACGGTGACGGCGCTTTCAGAGGGCGCGGGCTGAGCAGCAGGTTGGGCTTTGGTGGGTGTTGGTTTGGGAGGAGTTGGCGTGGGCGTTGGTTGAGCCTGTGCACAAGCACCAACAACGGTGACTACGACGAGCAACAAGAGAATGAAACGGACATGCTTGAACCAAGTTGCACGGGATGCCATGGTTCCTCCTCCTTTCGTTCAGTTATCCAGATTCTGATGACACGTAAAACGAATGGACTCCACACGTCGATGTCGCCAGAGGAGGAGGTACATTTGCGGGGGCTTGCTTCACACTGTTAAAATAGACCTACACGCGCGGCTTTGTGCTTATGCACAAAGCCAGAGTACCTGAATCATGGAGGGCACACACGCCCGCCCGGCTGGTGTGTGTCCTCCTCCTCCCTAAGCCGACATCGAGACATCCTTTGGGAAAGTGCTTGTCGTTTCCCTCACCTGCAATCGCGTCGCTATCACCTCCCTTCGCGCAGGCCCCTGATACCCTTCAATACGTTCTATCAAGAGTTCCGCCGCTCGTTGCCCCATAGCGAACGTATCCTGCGCCACTGTTGTTAGGGGGATGCCTAACTGGGTAATGATATCCATGTCATCAAAACCTACGAGAGAGAGATCTTCGGGCACCGAGAGCCCCACGTGTTCCGCGGCCCGCAATACTTGCAATGCCATAAGATCGTTCATGGCAAAGATTGCTGTAGGACGTTGAGGCTGCTTGAGCACCGCTTCGATGTGCCGGATCTCGTCACTCGTTCCCTGGCGGTAGGCTTGTAGCGCCTCTTGAGGCCCTAATTCACGGTCCGGCATCCCCACGAGGAAAGGGGGATGGGGCTGAAGTCCCGCTTCCAACATAGCCTGTCGGTAGCCCTCGTATCGCTCAGCCACAGGAATCAGTCGTAGAACGGGACGGCTTAGAAACACAATCCGACTATGCCCCAAGTCGATAAGGTGCTTGGTAGCAGTGTATCCGCCGCCAAAGTTATCACTCAGCACACAATCGCACGGAAAACTGTCAAGAGTCCGATCGACAAACACGACAGGCAAACGACCCTCCTGGACCAGACGGAAGAGGACACGGTGTGAGGTCTCACTAAGGGAGGGCCAAATAAGAATGCCGTCCACTCGATCCGCGATGAGTTGCTGAAGAAGTCTATCCTCTTCCCGGACATCGCCGTTGGAGTTGCAAAAGAGGATGCGATACCCCCGCTCACGCGCTGTACTCTCCGCGCCTTGCAGCAACTGGCGTTGAAACTCGCTCATGAAATCCGAGGTGATGTAGCCGATGAATCCCCGTGTCTCCTTTGCAGGGACCGTCACCGCGACGAAAGTTCCCTTGCCGGGTACTCGTTCAATAAGCCCCTCTGCTTCCGCACGGCTCAACGCCTGTCGAATGGTTCCACGGCTGATGCCCAAATGTCGTTGTAACTCTGTCTCGGAGGGCAGACGCGTGCCAGGTTTCCACACGCCGGAAAGAATGAGATGGCGGAGTTGGTTCAGGACCTGTTGGTGTAGGGGGATAATGCTGTCGCGTGAGATGACGATATCTTTGGCTTTATTGTGCATCGCCCGTAGCCGCCATGAGATATACCTGTACATACAAGTACGGCCACGATTATACCATACAAGGGGCTGTGTGTCAAGCCCTTCGCGCCGTGGTGATCGTTCAAAAGTTGGGGAAGTGAGAATTTCTCACGGATAGGTCACATCGTATCGGGGACAAAAGCGGACAAGCATGGCGCGCCACCAGCCTCCTGAGGTCTCCCGGACCCCAGGAGGCTGGTCGCTTTCGGCCTTACGACGAGTAGTACTGGCCGATGGCAGGCAGTGCGTACACCGGCCGCCAGCCCTCGCTCATCGGCTCCTTGAGGAAGGGTTCCATCTCCTCGCGCGTGCGCAGCGTCACCTCCTCCACCGGCGGCACCTCGCCCGCGGGGAAGCGGTCCATCACATCCTTGATGAACAGGGTCAGGTAGCGCAGGATCGCGGCCAACGGGCGCTTCGCCTTCCACGCCTCTGCCTCTGCCGCGTGGCCCACCACGCCCTCGGGCGTGGCCGCCAATTCGATGGCGAAGTGCCCCTCGCCCTCGGACCAGCGACTGGGCCGACGGAAGGGGTCCACCGAGAGGTCGAAGTGGCCGTCGGGCAGGTAGGGCTTGCCCTGGGTGTTCACCGCGTAGGCCATGTCCACCATCTCGGGCACCAGGAAGAGCATGAGGGAGGTTTCCGCTTCCTCCGCGTGGATGAAGTTCGTGTTCCACGGGCCGCCCCGCTCTTTGGTGTAGAAGAACTCGCGCACCGCGCGGTGCCAGTCCAGCACGCGGAAGATGCCCGGCAACTGATACCGCTTCTGGAATTCCTGAATCGCGGACTCCAGCACCCACAGTTGGCCGTGGTTGTTGAGGATGAGTTGCTTGCGGTAGCCGTCGTTCCACAGGCCCAGCATGACGTCAATGAGCAACTCGCGAATCACCTCCTCGCGCACGGGCACTGTGCCCGCCATGCCATAGTGATGGTACGGGTGCGCGCCGAAGTTCAGGGGCGGCAGGGAGAGGGCCACGGGCAAGTCCATCTTCTCCTTCATGTATCGGCGCACCGCCTCTGCGATGGCCGTCACAAAAATCGTGTCCACCGCGCTGACCGTGTGCAGCCCGTGGTTCTCCGTGCACCCCACCGGGATAATCACGAAATCGCACTTCTTGCGCTCTTCGATCAACTGGTGCCGAATCGTTGTCTGGATGTAGGAACCCGGCTTGGCCCACTCCAGCGGGGAGGGCACCCCGTACTCGGCCAGGATGCGGTCGATTTCCTCTTCGCTTGCCTCCCACAGTTCCTTCTTCATCCGTCCGACCGCGTTGTCCTCGAAGAAGACGCCGGGCGTTTTGGTTGCCAGCCAGCCCTTTGGGGCCTTTCCGTTCTCGCTCATCGTTCACCTCCATGTTGAGTTGAAGGTTAAAGGTTAAAAGTTGAAAGTTGTATGCCCGGTAGACCGACCTGCTGCCAAAGGCCACGCAGATGTGGCAAACAACCTTTAACCTGTAACCTGTAACCCTCTACGCTACCGCGACCAGTTCCTTCTCCTTGGCCGCCTCTTCCTTCGTCCAATCAGGGTGAATGATGATCTTCCCGTCCTCGCGCTTGGTGAGGCGGGCGATGGCCTCCACCGCGTCGTCCAGCGCGTAGCGGGCCGTGATGATCGGGCTCAGGTCCAGGCGGCCCGAGGCCACCATGCGGATGACGTTGGGGAAGTTCTGGTGGCCCGAATGGCCCTGCGCGCCGAAGAACTGGCTGCGCCGCACCTGGAAGGTTTCCAGGTACAGGGGCACGCGCTTGGGCGCGCGGCCAATCTGCACGATCTTGCCGTTGATGGCCAGGGCCTTCTCCATCTCCAGCACGGTGATGTGGGGCACGCCCGCGGCTTCCACGTGGAAGTCGAAGCCCTCGCCCTTGCTCAGGTCCATGAGCACCTCGTGGGCCTTGACCTCGCGCGGGTCGAAGACGTAGTCCGCGCCCACGGCCTTGGCCAGTTCACGGCGCTTCTGGGAGACCTCGAAGGCCACGATCATGCCCGCGCCCGCGGTCTCGGCCAGGCCAATGGCGGCCAAACCGATGGGGCCCGCGCCGAAGACGGCCACGTACGCGCCGGGCTTGAAGCCGCCCGCGCGGGTGAACATCGCGTTGTACGAGACCGTCGTCGGCTCGGTCATCGCGGCCACCTCATACCCCTTCTCCTCGCCAAAGCGCTCGAGGATGCCGTCGATCTTCCAGCAATACTTGGCGCCAATGGCAATGTACTGGGCCATCGCGCCGTCGATGGTGAAGCCGATCTCCTCCAGGTTCGTGCAGTGGTTGGGGAACCCGTTGCGGCAGGGGATGCAGTGGCCGCACCAGATCATCTCCTCGCAGGTCACGGGGTCACCCGGCTTGAGGTCGGTCACGTTCTTGCCGACCTCCACCACCCTGCCCGAGAACTCGTGGCCGATGACCACGGGGAACTTGGTCAGGCCGGGGTAGAGGATGTAACCGTCCTCGTCCGTCTCGTAGAAGTGCATGTCCGAGCCGCAGATGCCCACGGCCTTCACTTCCAGAAGCACGTCATCGGGCCCGATCTCGGGCACCGGCTTCTCCGTGATCTCCAACTTGGGGTAGCGCCAGATGCTGCTCCCCGTAATCGCCTTGCCCGTCTCCTTCTCCCACTCGGAAACCTGATAGTCGGGACGGGGATCCCACTGGGCATTGAGAACGAGTGCCTTCATGGTTGAAGCCTCCTTGTGGACGTAATTCGTAATTCGTAATGCGTAATGCGTGATTCGTGATACAAAAGTCGCCTTACACCTTACGCATCACGTATCACGTATCAAATGGACTCAAATGCCTGTCGAAGTGCGCCTCCAACGCCGCGCTGTACGCGTCTTCGTGTTGCCAGAGGGCGGCGAGCAGGCGGTCGCGGAAGCGGTAGCCACCGCTCGCGTCCCTGGCCGTCAACACAGAACCGAACGTCACGTGCAGGACCTGCCGTCCGTGGAAGTCATGGATGACGTCAGGCAAGTCCTCATCGCGCAGGCGCTCGGGTGGGGGAACCTTGTTCACGTGTGCAGAGACGTGGTACGTGGCCCGATCGGTGTCGTAGCGCTCGCGCGCGAAGGCCAGGATCTCGCGAAACAGGTCGGGCTCGTGGCGGGCGATGACCTCCAGCGCCACCAGGTAGGAGGTGCCCGCGGTCTTCAGGTGAACCAGGTCCCCTGCCACGCGCGCGGCGATGGGGTAGATGCTGAACTTGTCCGAGCCCGAGTGCAGGCTGAGTTTGTAGGGTCCGAACGCGCGCACAATCGCCACGTGCTGACGGAACGTGCGCTCGAACTCGCCCAGGTCGCCGATGTAGTCCACCCCCTTCTCGAAACGCCCCACGAAGCGGGGCGCCAGACTCACCCACTGCACGCCCAGGCGCTTCAACTCCGCGGCCACGAAGAGGTGCTCGGCCACGCGCGTGGGCGTCTCCGTCTCGTCCACGGACATCTCCAACTCGAAGGGGCGGTCGCCCAGGCGCTCGCGCAGGTAATGGTACATGCGCGCGGTGTGGGCCACTGCCGCGCCGTACTTGGCCGCGGCCCGCCACACATCCTCCTCGCTCAACGTCAGCAAGAACTCCCCCAGGTCGAAGGTCTGGCCCACATAGAGCGCCTTCAACTTCTCGGGGGAGGCGTCCAGCGCGTCCCAGGGCAGGGCTTCGACCTTCGCGCGCAGGGTGGCCGCGTCCGCGGTGTCCGCGCTGTTGTCCACGTGGTCGCTGGGGTCGATGGTGAAGAAGGCGAACCCCGCGGCCACACAGCGGTCGATGTGCTCGAAGGTCTTCAGGTGGTCGGCGTCCGCGCCCCAGGGATCGCGCCACCCCTCCTGGAACACGCCCCACATGGCATCGTCCATGACCTGCTGGGGCGTGCGGCCTGTGCGTTCCATCTCGCGGATGGACTGCTGCGCGAAGATGGGGGCCATGCTGTGCTTGCGGGCCGCGCGCGCGTGCCCCGGCGTTGCCAATCCCAGGCGGTCGCCAAATCCGGCAGACTTGCGCAGGCCCAGCGGTCGCGGGCGCAAGTGAGGAATGACATCGCGCAATGCCTGGGCGTTCTCGGGGGTGGTGGGACACACCTGAAGAATAAGGGAGTACCCATCGGCCTGAAGGGAACGCGCCGACCCGCCGAACTGGGGAAGTCCTCGCTCTGAAAGGATGCCGAGGAATTTACCCTTGTCGCGGCGCCCCAAGAAGAACAGCGTGTCATCCAGGGCTATTGGGGAACGTGGATACAACTCCAGCCCAACACTCTCTAACGCCTGTCTGAACCATGTGTAGGCAAGAGGATTCTCTCGCGCTAACTGAGCAACTACTTCGCGCACGTCTGCCATAGGCTCTCCTTTCGTGGCGGGGCTGTGGATTCACGCACAACGAGTTCACAAGGCATGAGGTCATCGTCCACTTCTTGTCCTGCCAGCAGATCCAACAACATCTGCATTGCTCTCATCCCCATTTCAAAGCGAGGTTGTTTTACCGTCGTCAAGGAGGGGAACACATAGGAACTGGCCTCGATGTCATCGAATCCCACAATGCTCAGGTCCTCAGGAACGCGAATACCGCGATGACGAGCTTCGGCCATAAGCCCGATAGCCATACGGTCGTTGTAGCAAAATGCCGCGGTCGCGCCCGCGTTGAGGAGGGCATCAAGGGCCAATCGTCCATTCTCCACATCCGAGAAGGTCTTGGGGTGTACAACCAGGTCCGACTCATAAGGAAGCCCGGCTCGGGCCAATTCCTGGCGGTATCCTTCCAGACGGCGGCGATTTGAAGGAGGCCGGAAATGGCACCCCACATATCCAATGCACGTGTGCCCGAGGTCAACCAGGTGTCGAACAGCCTGTCGCGCACCGCTTAGATCATCGGCTGAAACAGAATAGAGATAAGCGCCATCGGCTTGATTGTTGATGAGCACAATGGGCACGCCCAGTTCTTGCAAGCGCTCTGTATACATACTCCCCACACGTGAAGCCAGGACAATGACACCATCCACACGACGACGATGGAACGCTTCCACTACGGCAATTTCCCGCCCCGGATCGGCGTGGGAAGAACTGAGGAACACACTATAGCCCTCGCGAGTGGCTAAGTCTTCGATACCCTCGACAATCTGATCGATGAAGGGGTCGGAGATGGTAGTGACGACCAGACCGACCGTGTACGTGCGTTGGGTGACCAGGCTTTGGGCCACAATGTTGGGGATGTAACCCATCTCCTCGGCAATGCGACGGATGTGCGCGGCGGTTTCTGCGTTCACAAGGGGGCTGTTACGCAGGGCGCGAGAGACGGTAGAATGAGACACGCCCGCCGCGCGAGCCACATCTTTGATGGAAACCCGGGACCCCTTTCCTTTATTTCCTGCCACGGACATCTCTCCGGCCCGATTTGCACACGTGTGCATCACCGAAACTCAGTGTACCACGGGTCTCTGAGCGTGTCAAGAAAAGCAGTCCCCTATACTCATTATACATTCGAATCACCATGGGGGCCCGAAACGACAACTGGAAAAGTGAAAGACTATCCTAATTTGACGATCTGGGCTTCTCGCGCTATACTCAACGCAAAATCTATCTTGCAGAAAGGCAAAGAAGGGAACGAGTACGTCGGGGGTACCTCTCAGCGAGCCCGGGATGGTGGAAGCCGGGCGAGGGAAGCCGACGGAAAATCCTCCCGGAGCTGCCGACCGAACGGAGACTAGATGCGTAATTCGTGATACGTGATACGTGATGCGTAAGTGTCACGGATTACGCATTACGGATTACGAATTACGTATTACGCTCCCAGTAGGCTCGGCCGGGGTCGTGGCCCGTTACCAGCCACGCGGGGGTGATGGCCTCCGTCAGGAGTGGGCGACACACGTCGCCAAGCGGGGTGGTACCGCGGGAGCAAACGCCGCTCTCGTCCCCGAAAGGGGATGGGGCGGCGTTTGTAGTTGGAAGTGCAAAGTGAAAAGTGCAGAGTGAAAAAATTGAGGAGGCAGGTGCGTTGGGAAAGGTGAGGAAGTTTGAGGATACGCAGGTGTGGCAGGATGCACGGAGGTTGGCTAACCTGGTGTACGACTTAACCGAGCAAGGCGCGTTTGCGCGCGACTTTGGTCTAAAAGGCCAGATCCAACGGGCTGCCGTATCTGTGATGAGCAACATCGCGGAAGGGTTCGAAAGCCGCACCACCTCACAATTTGTTGAATATTTGGGTAGGGCCAAAGCCTCCGCAGGCGAAGTGCGCGCCCAACTTTACCTCGCGCACGATCGGGGCTACATCTCCGCACACGAATTCGAGCAAGCCTACAACTTGGTGTCTGATATTAGCCGCCAACTCTACGGCTTGATCAAATACCTGAACAAACAACCCTACCCCACTCGCGTGGCAGAACCTTGGGCCGATTACTTCACCAACCTTGACGACTAAACCCATTTTCACTTTTCACTTTGCACTTTGCACTTGAACCATGGAGGGCCACTATGAAGACGGATCTTCTTTACATGACCGACAGTTACCTGCGCGAGTTCGAGGC
>JALWHQ010000408.1 GCA_026983525.1 Anaerolineae bacterium
CCCTTTCTCTAACCGAATCCACCTCTGCCTTGCCTGAAAAGATGCCTTCCGTTGTTAAGGTGCCACCCCCTTGATGGGGTATGCTTTCTTCAGACTTTTGGGGTATGACATTACCGGATCTTACAACCCAATACCCAATACCTGATACCCGATACCCCCTACCTAATACCCAATCTCTCCTCTCAAAACCTATCAACTTGCTCCGACTAACTCCGCGTATATCCCCTCATACGTCTCCCACATGCGTTCCAGGGAGTGGCCCTCGGCGATGCGGCGGCTGGCCGCGCCCATCTCGGGCCAGCGGTCGCGCTCGTCCAGCAGGCGGCGCATGTAGCGGGCCGCGTCCTCGGGGTCGCCGGGGCGGAAGAGGTAGCCGTTGACGCCCACCTCCACCAGTTCGGGTAGAGCGCGCGCGTTGGCCAGCAGCACGGGCCGCCCCGTCGCCATGGCCTCCAGCGTGGCGATGCTTTGCAGTTCGGCCTCGCTGGGCATGACGAAGATGTCCGCGCTGTTGAGGACCGCGGGCAAATCCTCCCCGGGCACGTAACCCAGGAACTTCACCCGCTCTTCCAGGCCCAACTGTTTCACCAGGTTGCGCAATTCTTTTATGTGCAACCCTTTCCCACCAATGCCCACTTCCGCATCCTCGCGCCCCAACAGGGCCGTGGCCTGAATGATCACATCCAGCCGCTTTTCCCGATCCACCCTACCCACGTACAAAAATAGGGCCTTCTCCGGGCTGAGTCCGTAGCGCCGCCTGACCGCGGCCCGGTCTATTGTCGGGTCGGAGCGAAAGCGGTGGATGTTTACGCCACAGGAGACTGCGCGCACGGGCGGGCGCACGTTTTGTTGGCACAGAATGGCCGCGGCCGTTTCCGTGGGGGTGGTAATAAGATCGAAGCGGTTGTACAGGTCGAGCATGGTGGCCCAGAGCAGGCGCTCCACCCACCGGGAGTAGCGGAAGGGCCCGGGGAAGTTGCGCATCAGGTTCTCGGGCAGGAAGTGGTTCGTGCCCAGGAGGGGGATGCCCATCTTTTGGGCCATGCCGACGACCGCACGCGCCAGGGGGTAGTGGTCCTGGACGTGGATGACCTCCGGCTGGAAGTAGGCCATGAGCGCGCGCACCGTGGGACCAGGGTACGGCGTCCAGCGCACTTCACTGTAGAAGGGCAAGGGTACCGAGGCAACCCATCCTATCAGCACCGCATTCAGCGTCTCAAGGGAAGAATGGTGCGAGTGGGCGGGGATGATGACCATAACGTCATGACCTCGGGATGCCAGCCCCTCGGCCAGATGGACGGTGAAAACAGCCTGGCCGTTGCGCTCTGGGTAGTATGTTTGACCAACGGTAAGAACGCGCACTATTGGGTATGCTCCTCAGCATGTGATGGTGACTCGTTCTTCGGGGCGAGGGGGGATACATGATTGAGGAGGGCCCACTCGCGAGCGAAGTGCTTGTGCACATACCGCAAAATCAACGCCAGGAACACAATCGTCCCCAAGGCGATGAGCACTTGCAGCCCTGCTTCCAACCGTTTCAACGACGTGCTGTAATGATACCCGAGTATCACCAGTCCTCCCGTCCAGATACACTCGCCGACAAACACAACGGAGAACGTTTTCCGCCACGGGACGCGCGTGAGGCCGGCGGCAATGAGGGCAGGAATGGAGAAACTGGCCGTTATCTTGGCGAGGAAGATGATTTTCGTGGCATGGGCGTGCATGTCCCGCTGCAATTGCTCGATGTGTGAGCGACGAATACCCAGCCAACGCCCATGCTCAACGAGCCATTCGATACGTCCGGAATAGCCCAGAAGATACCACAGCGTGTCAGCCGTCAAGTTGCCGATGGAGGCGGCCACAAAAACCAGGTAAGGGTTAAGGAGACCCGACGCCGCGGCCACGGCACCCAACAAAGTAGCGATAGGGCCCTCGATAAGAACCAGTAAAGCCAGAAGAACATAATTCCAATTGCCCAGGTGCTGCAATTGCCCCAGGGCAAGGTTGTTCCAAAAATTCCTGAGGAACTCGACTACAGCATCCATGCCTGTTCTCTCTCTGCGTGGTCTTTGCACATTACCTCGTAATAGTAAAGCATGTGGAGGTGTTTCACAAAAGGTAGGGAGGGTGTTTCCTTTGCATTGTAAAAGATGCTCCTTACTTTGTTTCCCCGATATTTAGCTGTCAGAAAGAACTGCGATAGGCTCTGCTCGACCGCTTCTGGCGATTGTATTCCTGTAGTTTGGCGGATATAATGAATTGCCGAAGTCAGCCATGAGATCCTCGATAAGTTTACAACGCGCGGAGAACGCCCGTATGAGAACGCACACGTGGATACCGATAGGGGCTCTGGTTGTGCTGCTCGTCACGTTGCTGCTCCTCCCGCCCGAGCGTCACCTTGGGCGTTTGCTGGCCCTCATCTACTTGCACGGCGCATTTATCCGCGTGGGCGTGGTGCTGTTTGTCGCAGGCGCGGGAAGTGCACTTGTGTTTCTTGCCACACGCCAGTCGTGGGCATGGCGGTGGACGCGAGCGCTTCAAATTACGGCCCTGTCCTCGTGGACGCTGGGATTCGTCATCAGTTTCTATCCCTCATACGTTACCTGGGGGACACCCATCGCCTGGTCTGAACCACGGACGCAGATGGTGGTGCGTGTGCTGG
>JALWHQ010000409.1 GCA_026983525.1 Anaerolineae bacterium
CTGCCGCCCACGTTGGGTCGATTTGCCATGACCCTGGCTGTGGTGGCCTTCCCCTACGCGCGGGTAAAGGGCCTGGGACGCTGGATGAAGGATCACGCGGGGGGCAAAGAGGTGCTCATCGCCGCGGCGTTCAGCCTGCTTGTGACCACCCTCATCCTCGGCATCGCGGGGATGCTCCTCGTCGCCGTGGCCGCCGCAGTCACATGGCTGGGGGCGCGCTTCGTCATGGCGCGCATCCCTGGGTTGACGGGGGACGTGTACGGGGCCCTGTGCGAACTCGTGGAAGTGACGGTACTCCTCTTCCTCATCGGGAATCGGCCATGAACCCAACGCCTGCATCGCCTCTCCTCTTGCCCGACATTCACGCCTACCTCCAGGACGACGCCTACATCGTGGCAAGCGCTCGGCCCTTACACACCCTGTCCTCTGCGGTCGTGGGCGGTGGCCTGGCGCGCGTGCGCTACATCATCAACCGCCACGTTTCCA
This sequence comes from Anaerolineae bacterium, assembly GCA_026983525.1. Taxonomy (GTDB): domain Bacteria; phylum Chloroflexota; class Anaerolineae; order JAADDB01; family JAADDB01; genus S141-23. The sequence goes on from JALWHQ010000409.1 coordinate 487, forward strand.
AAGACTACGCCCATCCTGACCCTGCCGCCGACCTCGTGGCTTTTGCCCGCGGCCTGGGCATCCGCGAGCCCTTCGTGGGGATGATGACCGCGGCCTACGTGGGCCACACGCGCGTGGTCACCTACCGTTCGGGGGACGTGACCCTCGCCGCCATCGCCACCGTTGGCTTGAGCAACCTCACAGCCGCGGGACACTCCCCCCCGTTCACCTCGCCCGCGGCCGGCACGATCAACCTCATCCTGATCGTCCAGGGCACCCTCCCGCCCCCTGCCCTGGTCAACGCGGTGATCACGGCCACCGAGGCCAAAGCCGCGGCCCTCCACGCGCGCGGCCTGACCAGCCCCGAGGGCCATCCAGCCACGGGCACTTCCACCGACGCGGTGGTCGTCGCCTGCACGGGGGACGGGCCGCTTCACCCTTACGCGGGGCCTGTGACGCCCGTGGGCTGGGCCATCGCGCGGGCGGTACGCCAATTGCTGGAGGAAGAAAATGGGTGAACGTTTGGCGGCTCTTGCCGCGGCCTTGCTCATCGACGTCCTGCTGGGCGACCCGCCCAACCGCTATCACCCTGTGGCGTGGATGGGCGCGGCCATTGGGTGGGGAAAGGCCAGGGCCCGCGGGGGACGGATGGCCCGTTTCGCCTGGGGATTGGGCATTCTCCTCGGCGGCGTGGGGATGAGCGCGCTGGCGGGATGGATCGTCGAACGGGAAACCGCCCGCTGGCCCCGATGGTTGCGGGCTATCGTCCTCGGCGCCGTGCTGAAGAGCACCTTTTCCCTGCGAGGACTGACGCGCGCGGCGCGCGAGGTGCACATCGCTCTTACACGCAGCGATCTCGTTGAGGCGCGCCGCGCGCTCGCCTGGCACCTGGTGAGTCGGCCCACGGCGAACCTTTCGGCCTCGCAGGTCGCCGCGGCGACCATCGAATCCGTCGCCGAGAACACGTCTGACGGGGTAATCGCGCCCCTGTTTTACTATGGACTGGGCGGGCTGCCCGCGGCCCTGGCGTACCGCTTCGTGAACACCGCAGACGCGATGCTGGGGTATCGGGACGATGTGCACGAGTGGTTGGGGAAGGGCCCCGCGCGCGCGGACGATGTGCTCAACCTCGTCCCTGCCCGACTCACCGCGCTGGCCCTGGTGGTGGCGGCCTGGCTGCGAGGGGAAAACGCGCGCGGCGCGTGGCGGGTGTGGCGCCGCGACGCGGGGCAGACGTCCAGCCCCAACGCGGGGCATCCCATGAGCGCGATGGCGGGCGCGCTGGGCGTGGAGTTGGAAAAGGTCGGGCACTATCGGCTGGGACGGGAGTCCCCCCCGCCTCATCCTCAGGACATCGAGCGGGCGGTCAGGCTGGCCCACACGGCCGTTCTCGTCGCTTTGATAGGTGGCGTGCTCCTTGCCTGGTGGAGGGCGTACAAAGTGAAAAGTGAAAAGTACAAACTATGAAAGCGGCGGGCGCGCCAGGGTGTAGCCCCATACCTGAGCCGTACCCGCTTCTTTGAGAGCTGCCGCGCACGCCTCCAGAGTGCTTCCCGTGGTCATCACGTCGTCGACCAGGAGCACGCGCTTGCCCGCCACACGCGCTGGCTCCACACACCGAAACGCGCCCTTGACGTTCTCCATGCGCTCGCGCAGGCCCAGGGTGACTTGGGGCGGCGTGGCGCGAACGCGCGCCAGCACGCTGGTCTCCACGGGGATGTCGAACGCGGCCCCCAGGCCGCGCGCCAGCAGTTCGGCCTGATTGTACCCGCGTTGCCGCTGACGGTCGCGGTGCAAGGGGACGGGCACAATGAAGTCCACGTCAAGGGCCTCACGGCGGACGCGGCGGGCCATGTACTGGGCCAGGGGCTCGGCCAGCCGTGTGTTGCCTCGGTACTTGAAGGTGTGGACGATGGAGCGCAAGGGGGGCACGTACACGGCCGCGGCGCGCGCCATATCGAGGTGGACAAAGCGGCCGCGCGCGCAGGGACCACACAGCGTTCCCTCGGGGAGGGGTTGGCCGCAGCGCCAACAGTACGGGGCAGTGATGGGGCGAAAGCGCGCGCGACAGGTATCGCACAGAAGGGTGCCAATAGCGCCACAGCCCGCGCAGCGAGGCGGAAAGAGGACATCCAACCAGGCGTCGACGTAGAGGCGGAGCCAACGCAGGAGGGGGATACGAGGAAGGGGAGGAAGAGGGTCGCGGGGATATTCGGGGTGCATGGGCCACTCCTACTGTTCGGCCGCAGCCCAGACCTCATCAACGGGAACGGAGAAGCCCTCCAGGAGGACGGAGCGCGCCTCCTGACCTGATGCATACTCCCCACTCACTACGTACCGATCATCTTTCAGTGTAAACACCACAATCTTGCGCTCCTCGGGATCCACAATCCAGTATTCGGGGATGCCTGCCTGGGCGTACTCGCGGCGCTTCGTCTCCCAATCGTGCTGGCGGTTCTGCCGCGAGACGACTTCTACGACCAAGTCAGCGCCATCCCAATGTGTCTCATGTCGGCGCTCATCGTGCTCGGCCAACATAACGGCAATGTCAGGTTCACGGTACTTGCCAGGCCAAAGGCGCACAGGGAATGGCGCGATAATGGCCACACCACGCTTTGTCCGACGGAGGTATTGGGTCAGCATGTGGAAAAGGTAGAGAACGATCCACTGATGTGTTTGCGTAGGCATAGGGAGCACCTCAATGCGTCCGTGGGAATATTCCACGAGATGGTTGGTGTCCAGCGCGAGGTATTCTTCCTCGGACCAGGTACCCTGGCGAGGAAAGATGTGGGCGATTTCCCAGGCAGGTTCAGGGTCCAACACCGCCATCTCCTCAACGCGATTGCGCCCTGTCATCGCTTCAACCCCTCCAAATCGATCCCTTCCTCGGCCAGCAACTCGGCCAGATTGAGCACGATGCCGTCGATCACCTCAATCGGGTCATCCCACGTGGTCAAGAACCAGCGCTTCCCCCGCTCCGCCACCAGCACCCGCTTGTCCCGCGTCGTGTACCAAATCACCCGCCCCACCCCCGCATTCAGCAGGTCATCCGTCTTCTCTCGTATGTACCACTCCATCTGCCCCTCATACCGCCCCAAGTCCGCCTTCGTGTCCACCTCAATCACCACCAGCGGCGGCGTCTCCACGTACTCGTCCGTCAACCCCTCGGCCAGCACCTTCTCCCGCTCGAAAATGGCTATGTCCAGGTTTCGCCAACTGCGGGGGGCGTACTTGAACCCCGCTTCGTTGAGGGCCACTTTGTACCTGCGTCTGTCCAAATGGGCCAGCAGGAACGCGACGATGACCTCGATAATCCACCATTGAAGTTTACCGCTGCCCATTACTTCCTCCAGGGTTTTCTCGCCCGCGAGGACCTTTTCGTAGTCGCGGTAGTAGATGGGCCTGCCGTGGCGCATCTCATAGATGAGCGCTTTCGGCACGCGCCGCCGTTTCGCTTTCTTCGCGGGCTTGGGTACAACAGGAGCCAACGTCATCCCGCCTCTCCTTCCAACACCACGCCTGCCTGTTCCAGCAGCAATTGCAAGTTCATCTCGACCCCATCCCACACTTCCACAGGATCATCCCACGATGTGATGTACCACCGCTTCTCTGGTTCGGCAACGAGAACTTTTCGATCCTTCGTACTGACCCAGATAACGCGCCTCACACCTGCATCCAACAAGTCCTGGGTTTTCTCAAGCACATAAGAGAAGAAATCGCCGTAGTGTTGTAAACTGGCTTTGGTGTCCACCTCAATCGCAACAAGCGGAGGAACGTCCACCCATTTGTCTTCCCGCCAATAGGGACGCACCGCTTCCTTGTCGAAGATGGCGATGTCCAGACTGCGCCAACTACGGGGAGCGATTCGGAATCCCACTTCATTCGTGGCGACTTCGTACTGACGGAGATCCAGCGCCTGCAACAGGAATTGCAGGATGACCATGATGATCTTCCATTGGATGGCGCTGCTGCCCATTACAGCCTCCAGGGGGAGTTCACCCGTGAGGACCTTTTCGTAGTCGCGGTAGTAGATAGGCCTGCCGTGGCGCATCTCGTAAATCAGTGCCTTGGGGACGCGGCGGCGCTTGCGGCGGGAGGGCGGTTTCTCTTTTAGGGAAGGGGACACTACACCTGTCATTACTAGCCTCTCAGTGTTCCTCCGCAGGCCCCAGGTAATCAGCAATGCGAATTTCCTCATTGATCCCCGATATATCAGGATCCCAAATAATCCAACGTCGATCTCGGCTGATCTCGAACTTCTCTCTCTGGGCGGGCTCAGCATCGCGCAGCGTAGGAATCCAGGAGAGAGGGACGGAGAGGATACGGCCGTCCATCAACTTAACGTGGAGATATTCGTCATCAAACCAGGCGCCCTCGATGCGCGCGTCAGATGGGAACGTGTAAGCGGATATAGGATACCGAATGTGATATCGCCTTATCTCCTGCGTTCTTATCTTACTTTCACTTACCCCCACCTCGATAGGCATACCAGGCCTCCAGCAGATACTCATACTCCTGCTCGATGATGCGGAGGACACGTCTCAATTCATGCTTGCGCAATGTGCGTCCTTCACGGGCTACCTCTATCTCAGGTTCAAGCCATATCTTCACGTCGTTCACATCATCTGGCGTGCCCTTGCCTACATGTATACTCGCCCGCCCTTCATGAAGGGCATCGTAACTGTGGAACCAGAAGATGAATTCGCCAACCCGAAGGACGCGAGGGCTCATCCCACAATCACCCGCATCCCATCCCGTGCCAATTGTAGCCAGAAATCGGGGAAAAGGCCAATGCCGATGACGAAGACCACGGCCACGAGGGTAGCCAGGCCAAGCACAGGTCGCCAGGCCAGCGAGGGTGGCTCCTCGGTGTCGGCCATGTACATTTGGACGAGGACGTTGAGGTAGTAGTACGCGGAGATGGCGGAGTTGAGCACACCAACCACCGCCAGCCCGGTGAGGTTCGCCTGGACCGCGGCCTGGAAGAGGTAGAACTTGCCGAAAAAGCCCGCAAAGGGGGGTACGCCCGTCAGGCTGAACATGAACACGGCCATGGCCGCAGCCAGCAGGGGGTGCGTACGGGACAGCCCCCGCACCTGGGAGAGGGTCACATCCCCCTCGCCGCGGCGCTCCAGCGCGATGACCACGGCAAACGCGCCAATGTTCATGAACGCGTACGCGAGCAGGTAGAAGAGGACCGCGGCCGCGCCTGTGGTGTTCGCCGCGGCCAGCCCTACCAGGATGTAGCCTGCGTGGGCGATGGAAGAGTAGGCCAGCATCCGCTTCAGGCTCACCTGGCGCAGCGCGGCCAGGTTGCCCACCGTCATGGTCAGCACCGCGAGCGCGGCCAGCGCGGGCACCCAGGCGGTCTTCTCCACGCCCAGGGACCCCACGAAGAGACGCAGAAACGCGGCGAAGCCCGCGGCCTTGGCCGCCACGGACATGAACGCGGTGATGGGGGTGGGCGCGCCCTGATATACATCGGGCGTCCACATGTGGAAGGGCACCGCGGCCACCTTGAAGCCGAAGCCCACGATGAGCAGGCCCACACCGACCAGGAACAGCGGCGAGAAGGACGCGCCCGCGGTGATGCCCGCGAAGTCCAGCGCGCCCGTGGCCGCGTACACCAGCGCGATCCCGTAGAGGAAGATGGCGCTGGAGAACGCGCCCAGCAACAGATACTTCAACGCGGCCTCGCCCGAGGTGGCCCGCTCCCGCTCGAAGCCCGCGAGGATGTAGAGGCTCAGGGAAAGGAGTTCCAGAGCCACGAACACGGTGAGCATGTGCGTCGCCGCGGCCATCAGCGTCATACCGATGGCTGCCAGGAGCAGGAGGCCGTTGTACTCGCCCTGCTGTTCCCCATGCGCGTCCAGCCAGTTCATGGCCACAAGAAGACCCAGCGCGGTGGCGCTGAGGATCACCAGGCGGAAGAACGCGGTGTACGCGTCGGACACGGCCATGCCCTGGAAGTCCATCGGCGGCTGCTGGGCCAGCCAGTAGGTAGCCGCGCCCGCCAGGATTACCCCCAGAAGTCCCACCCAAGTCAACCAGCGCTTGTCCCCCAGGAACGTATCGACGAGCAACACCGCGATAGCCGCGGCGAGCAGGATAATTTCGGGCAAAACTGGCAGCAGTTCTTGGTATGTCATGCCCCCTCCCGTACGTATGCTCGATGAATTACTCAGTGGCCTCTCCACTCATCTCCAGCGCCTTTTTGGCCAACTCTTTGCTCAGATAGAAGCCCTGTTTCTGCAGCGCTTTCAAGATAGGTCTTATTTCGGCAATAAGTCCCAACCTCTTCGCTTCTACTATGATACCCACCGTACCGATAACATGCAGTCCCAGCCTTTGAGCAAAAATACGCGCCTCACGATCATCGAGACCAACCACCTGTATCCCATGACGCCATGCATATGCAATCGTTGCCTTTTCGCCCATGCCTAAGCGATTAGGAGGCAACGCTTCGACCACCTCGTTCTGTACAGGCATGATCGATATCCACGAAATACTCCGCGGATCGACAGTATCTGGCCGCAAAGCACGGCCAGCATCCAATTCCATGGCTACCCAGGTAGGTACGTATACGGGATCAAACATATGATGAAGTAAGTCCAGCGCCTCTATCCGTCCCATGTACAGCAGGACGCTCGTATCACAAATCAAGGAGGGCTTCAAGGTTGGCCACTTCATTTTCTAAATCTTCCGCGGAGATCTGGGAAACAGGAATGCCATATTCTGCACATATATCTAAGAACATCACCTTAGGTATGCCCGCGAGTGCTGCCGCTGCCCCTGCAGACAATTTCCCCAAACGAAACATCATTAAGGATGCGTACAACCGCAGGTCTCGCGCCAACTCTTCTGGGGTTCTATTCAATTGCCGCTGAACTTCCTCTGGAACCCTTATCGTAACCTCAGGCATTGTCCCTCCTTCCTGCACTATCTGACATGCGCCCAATCTCCAATCTCCCAACCCCTGATTTCACTTCTCCGCCCCTATGACCTCAATCGGCGGAGCCGCGTGCTGTATGACGTACTTGTGGGTTTCGATGACGGTCGGGTTGATGCGGTCGAAGAACAGGTTCGGGAAGAGGCCGATAACAAAGAACATGACTGTAATCGGCACCAGGATGAGCACTTCGCGCTTGGTCAGGTCTGTGAGCTTGCGATTCTCGGGCTTGTCCAACGGCCCCTGCATGACCGTGCGGAACGCGTGGAGCAAGTACCACGCAGCCACAATGACCCCCACCGCGCCCAAACTCGCGGCCAGACGGTGCTTCCAAAACGCGCCCACAAGGATGGTAAACTCGCCCACGAAACCGTTCAAGCCAGGCAACCCTGCCGAACTCATCGCCGTCACCAGCAGGAACGCGCCGTACACGGGCATGACCGCCCACACGCCACCGAAGTCATCCAACATGCGGGAATGACGGCGGTCGTAAATCATGCCCACCAGGAGGAACAGCGCGCCCGTGCTCAGCCCGTGGTTGATCATCTGCAACACCGCTCCGCTCATGCCCTGGGGCGTGAGCGCGAAGATGCCGAGCATAACAAAGCCCAGGTGCGCCACCGAGGAGTAGGCGACAAGTTTCTTGAAGTCTCGTTGGCGTAGGGCCACCATGCCACCATATAGAATGCCGATCACGGCCAGGGTCAGGAAGAGGTTGGTGAAAGCCACGGCCGCGCGCGGGAAGAGGGGCAGAGCAAAACGAATGAACCCGTACGTGCCCATCTTCAGCAGAATGCCCGCCAGAATGACCGACCCCGCGGTGGGCGCCTCCACGTGCGCGTCAGGCAGCCACGTGTGGAAGGGGAACACGGGCACTTTGATGGCGAAGGCCAGCGCGAAGGCCAAGAAGAGCCACCACTGGACGTAATAGTCCAGCCGCGTCTTGGCCAGGATTTCCGTCAAGTCGAAGGTGCCGCTGTAGTAACGCAACACGAGAATGGCCACCAGCATCAGCGCGCTGCCTGCCATCGTGTAGATGAAGAACTTCACCGCCGCGTACACCCGTCGCGGCCCGCCCCACACGCCGATGATGAAGTACATAGGGATGAGGGTCAGTTCCCAGAAGATGTAGAAGAGCACCAGATCCAGGGCCAGGAACACACCCAGCATCCCCGTTTCCAGCACCAGCATGAGGAAGAGGTAGGTCACGGGGCGATCGGTGATGTTCTCCCACGAGGCCAGGATAACGATGGGCCCCAGGAAGGTGGTGAGGAGCACCAGGAACAGGCTGATGCCGTCCACCCCCAGGATGTAATTGATGCCCAGCGAGGGCGCCCAGGGATAGCGCTCCATGAACTGGTAGCCAGGCTCCCCCATCTTCCACGAGAAGAAGAGGGGCAGCGAGAGGACGAAGGTTGCCAGGGTGACCAGCAGCGCCCAGTACCAGGGCACGCGCCCCTGTTTGGGTAAAAGGAATAAAATGAGGGCACCAATTAGAGGCAGAAAGGTAATGATACTCAGCAAGGGTATACCAATTAGACTCTGCATAGGTGTATCTCCACCTTAATCGATGGTTGAGTCTGTATATCTACAACTTGCGACTCAGAGTCCAGAGTAAATGCTGTACACGAGGAGTACAACCATGAGAGTATCCGATAACTCTGGGGAATTTGTCAACTCAGCGTAGCCATGTAGCCTTGGCTTTCATCTGACGCAATTCACATGAGGGATTATTCACTTCGCCCACAAACGGGGGAGGGCATCTGGCCCACAATCCAGATGCCCTCCCCGGTTTACACTGTTGAAGCGTGGCGTTCTTGGCCCTTTACCGTTCTATATTTGCAGCCCTGTTGAACAGGTCGTAATCCGTACGCTTTTCTTTCGGCTGGCCGTAGCCTTCGGGAAAGAGGTAGGTGCCCTTCTCATCATCCGGCTTTTCCTGTTCCACAGGAATGCGGTTCTGCTGTGCCCAGGGGTCATTGCGAATGCCTGTAACCTGCCAGGAGACCTTCTTGCCCGGTGCTCCACCTGCTATCTTGAACCGATTATCTTTGATTTCCTCGGCAATGTAGAGCCCGGGCATGGACGCGCCGATGGGCGTGAGTTGATAGCGAAAATCTTTGTTCAACGCTTCGAACCAGTCGGGCAATTCGACCCATGCTTCCCCATTTTCGTCCAGGACCACTACTCCGTCATAGATGTTCTTCATGTCCGGTGATTCGACGAAGGAGTGGTAGAGATATTTGTTCGCCGGATCCAGGGGATGGTCGATCTTGAAGGCGCCGCTTTGCTTGGTCAACGTGCCGCGCACATCCACGTCGCCCTCGAATAACCCTGCATATCCGGATGAACTCGCAGTGGTGGCAATCAATCCGTAACTTGGACTGGTCCCGGTGTAATTTGAACTGGCATACACACCGGCGCTCTCCTCATCGTAAGTAACGCCCAATACGCCAGCCGTTTCGGGGCCGTAAGGAGGATGGCGATTGAAGTAAGTACTCTCCGCAATGCCCACAACTCCCGCACCTAAGGGACCGTTGGTGCGACCAAGCACACCATATGTGATCCCTCCTTCGACAATGCCGTAAATTGTTCCTTCCACACCAATACGTGTACCCACGCCTTTAACACCTATCGTTTCACCAAACTCACCTAATCCAAGGGGGATTGGGTACGTTTGCCCAACTCCCAGAACTCCGATAGGCTCGGAGCCTTGGATTCCTCCGATAGGATCGGTGAAACTGAATCCAACAACGGCCGCTGAATGTTCAGCGGGGTTGAAATATGCCGTCCAGGTGGTGAGCCCCCGAACTCCTAAAACACCAATGCCCTGTTCAGAAGTCGCGTTTCCAAATACGCCAAAAGATTCAGCACTGCCAATTGTTCCTGTGTACACACCATACCCTGCCATTCCTGCTCCATCGACACTATTTGATTGTCCTACTACACCGATAGCGGAGCCTTCTGTGGAAGTGACGATTCCCCAAACGCCTATACCATACGCGCTGGCGGACACACCTGCTACCCCATATCCCGCGCCCGAGGTCGAGGTTGCCAATCCGACGACCCCATAGCCCTCCGAACTATCGGTCTCTCCCAGGAGGGCATGAGCTTCGCCTGTTTTCCGAGTATTACGGATGTGCAGTCCGGTAGTGTAAGCGCCGGTCCAGGTCTGACCGAGATGATCATGCGCATTACTCTCCCCGCCTCCGTTTAGAGCATAAAGTGCATAGGGCACAGGACGAAGGGGCTGGCGCGGGCTGAGCACAGTGTACGCGCCTGTACTGCTCCCCGGCCGTACGGCGATTTCCAGCCAGCGGGCGTCACCGTTGAACGCGACGGTCCCAAAGTCCAGTTCTACCGTGAAGCGCCCATTCGTCACCTGGACATCGTCCTTTGTCACCGTACTGCCTACTTGCGACCCACCTGTGGCGGCATCGAACAGCCGAAAGCGGAAATCGAACTTGCCGCTGGCCGGGCTCCCCGATTGCTGCAACTCACCCTGGTAAGTGAATCCGGTACCGACAGGTACCTGCACAACCGCGCTTTCCTGAGGGCCATTCACACCGGCCCAAACTCCACTTGTCAACCAAAGAAACGTCAGACTCAGGACACCTACAATCGTCAAGGTTGTCATGAAGTACATAGTTTGTCGTCTCATCGGAGGGGCTCCTTTCTCTGATGCGTAATGCGTGATACGTTGTAGGGTCCGGTAATGTTGTACCCACGATAGTCTTGGCAAATCATACCCATAGTATGGTACCTTAACAACGGAAAAGGCATCTTAGGGT
>JALWHQ010000410.1 GCA_026983525.1 Anaerolineae bacterium
CACCTTGCTTCCGAGACGTAACTCGTAATGCGTAATGCGTAACTCCCTTGGCCGTAAGAGAGAATCTCTTGAAAGAACAACCTTCTCCGTAAGTTTACGAATTACGCATTACGCATTACGTACCACGCCCCGGCGCTCTACGAGCGATAACGGGCTCTCCCGACACGGCCTACTCAGGGTTACAGGTTGAAAGTTAAAAGTTGAAGGTTAAAAACTCCATGCCGACAGGTGGCAGTTGCTACTACTCCATGCCATCCATTTTCAACCTTCAACCTTCAACCTTCAACCTTTAACCCTTTTCGTCCGCGTGACTCCCCGGCGACCTTCGGCACGGCTGCGTCGAGGCGGGCTTCCAGCCAGTGACCCGCCCTCTCTGGCGACCGCTTCGCGCCTACTCCTCCGGTTCATCGTCTTTGGCTCTATCACTTGTGGAAGGGATTATAGCGAAGGGCGGGAAGAGGTGCAAAATGAGAGATGAGGCCATGTATTTATGGAGAGCCGAACACCATGCTCAGCATGGCCCGGGTTCCCTCCTGCATGAGGCGCGCGTTACCCTCGCGCGTGCCCCCAAGGGCAATGGCCGGGTTAACAACGGTGTCAAACGGGGGCTCAATGAACGGCAAGAACGTATGTCCCGCCTCCTCCACAATGATCGCCCGAACAGGATACGGGTAGCGATGGGAGCGAAGGCGGGCCACAATATCACGCGCCATTCGGTCCGAGGGCCAGAGGAGATCCGCCGCGCCGGCAACGAGGAGAACAGGAGCGCGCATCCGTTCCACGGGTATGAAGGTCGCCTGGGGGGCCCTGTTCAAACTGCGCTCGTACTCATCGCGAAGGGGGACATGGGCTCCGGCCAACACCCAGGCCATGTCCGCAGTGATGGTCGGCATTAGAAACGGGAGGGGGCGGCCCTTGTACGTCCACGCACTGCGTGGGCCGCGAGAAAAATCCAGCCCACACCAGACCACACTGCTGGGAGCGAGGGCGATGACGCCCGCGACACGTGGGGCGTAGATGGCCGTGAAGAAAGCGGCTTCGCTGCCGCGCGAAACACCCCAAACGTACACCCGATCCGAATCGACGAAGGGGCGCGAGCGCAGCCACTCCAACCCGTCCACGAAATACTCCAGCGGAACATGTACCAACTTCTCAGGCAGCGGCTCAACCCCGAAATATGCCAGCCCAAGGGCCACTGCGCCATGCGAGGCCCACCACTTCGCCCACTCCACAGGAATCCCCCCTTCAGAGCCGCCCAGCACCAGAATGCCCGGAAAGGGGCCATCCCCCCTTGGGCGGCAAAGCAATCCAGTGGCCTGTGGTTGCCGGACAGGTGTGCAGGTCACATCATTCGCCACTCGCCGACGAACCACCTGGGTACGAGCCAACACCCGTCCTGCCGCTTCCACTTGAATGTGAACCGTGTACACCTCGGACGGAGCGAAGTAAGCGTGTTTTTTGTCCGTGAGCGGACGCATGTGGACAAGGAATTCATTGGGATCGGGCTCCGAGAAGAGCGCGCTCAACGGGGCTTGACGAGCGAGATCGACCACACCGTGCTCGTCTGCCGCCCACACCCCGGCCACAGCCCAGGGCTCCCCGTGTTTATCCCAGGTCCATGCTCGTACCCCCACCCGTTGATACGGACGCAACCCATACACCCGTACCTCACTCAAAGGAACGTCCGCCAGCGCATCTCGGGGCGAAACATCTATACCCACACGCTCGGGATACGTCCCATCCCACACCTCCCAGGTAGATATGGGATCTTGGTACGTCCAATCCCACTCCCGCTCGTTTACAGTGAATGCTCGTTGAGGCACAAGAAAGGCGACAAGCACGGCAAGGAGAAGAAGACCCACCACTCTGGCAGACATAGAAAGACCTCCCGAACGTCCGTATCTTTCCATCACCTCTAACGGACGAACGAGAGACAGCGTTGCGTCTCTTAAGGTCTTCTTAAGTGTCCCTTAACCGACTCTTAGCAAACTTACGTGTATTCCCTTATCTCCACGACGAAGTAGTGAATGGCTTCCGTCTACACGAGAGGATTCGGAATTTGACAGCGCCGAGGGGATGAATAGAATAAATTTCACCATTCAAATTATTTTGAGTGATGAATGCCCATTGAACGATGGACGAGACACAAAAGCCCGAGATGCCCGTAGAATCCTTCGAGCCCCAGCCCGTAAAGATCATTCGCGACCTGGACACCCTGCGCGTGCTCACCGACCCCCTGAGGATGCGCATTCTCGCCGCGCTGGACGAGAGGCCGCGCACGGTCAAGGAAGTGGCTCAGATGTTGGAGATGCCCCCCACCCGGCTGTATTACCACTTCAACCTGCTGGAAAAGCACCACATCATTCGGGTAGTGGAAACGCGCGTGGTCTCCGGCATCATCGAGAAACGGTACTGGCTGACGGCCCGGAACTTCAACGTGGACCGAACCCTCTTCGCGCCCACGGCCAAGACCGCGTCCGAAGGATGGAGTCTGGTGCTTACCGGGCTGGTGGACCGGTTGCGCGAGGACGTGCTCACGCTCATCGAAACCGGCGTGGCAAGCCGGGCGGTGCAGGGGCAGGACGAAAGCGGCCCCATCATGCGCGTGTCCTCATCCCTGGCCCGGCTGACGCCC
>JALWHQ010000411.1 GCA_026983525.1 Anaerolineae bacterium
TAGAGGAAACCTACCTTCTGCATACGTTGTGGCAAAAATTGGTGGAACATTTAGGAAATTTCCACAGAATTGGCGTAACCTTTGGCCCACATGGACGTCTTCATTGTTGGCGAAGCTCGTTGCTGTTTGCAGGGCAGGCACCTTGCCCCATCCCCCCTTGAAAAGTGGAGGAAAGGCCAGCCCGGTCTAAGATCAACAACGTACATTCATTGAGGAGGAGAGAACATGATTGAGGTTGAAACAATGACAATGACTATGCAAACGTCCATGCCTGAATCACAGCCTCAAAAGAATGGACTGAATATTATCAAGGTGTCTTCCCATTCGCGCTCTACCGCGGTTGCCGGAGCTATTGCCGGCGTGATTCGCGAGCGACGGCGGGCAGAAGTTCAGGCTATTGGTGCAAGCGCTGTGAATCAAGCAGTCAAAGCTATAGCAATTGCCCGAACTTACCTCGAAGAAGATGGGCTGGATCTATACTGCCAACCCGAATTTACCGAGGTCGAAATCAACGGGCAGGAACGTACAGCAGTGCGCTTCCACGTTCTTGCCGTCTCTCGTTTCCGTATTCCTGAATAAGGACGTATGGTCTTAAGTAGCCATGAGACAGGCGCGTGGTGATACCCACGTAGGAGATGTATCGCGCAAAGGACTCGGCATGGTTACCTTTTACGCTGCCCCGCAGTAATCGCACAACCTCGACATGCATGGTCGGCATGGACAGTGCCACCATCTCGGCGTGTGTATAGACCATCCAGCCCTAACTCCACAATGTCCCCTTCCTCCCCATTTGCTCCTATCAGTCGCACGGTAACCGTCTCCGTCAACGCATTGACGCGCAACACCCGTCCTTTTCCGTACACAGTCGTGACTACACTTCCCACACGGGGCAATTTCTTCTGTGCTTCCTCATATGTGATAAGTTCGTAGGAGAGGCAGCACAGCAATTTGCCACAGACCCCAGTGATCTCCGACGGATCAAGAGGTAGGTTTTGGGTCTTGGCCATTTTGATGGAGATGGGGGAAAATTCCCGCAGCCAGGACGCACAACACAACTCGCGACCACAACGTCCATAGCCCGAGAGCATCTTGGCTTCGTCCCGATCCCCGATCTGGCGCATTTCAATGCGTGTGTGGAACGTCTTGGCCAAGTCGCGTACCAATGCGCGGAAATCTACGCGCTTTTCCGCGGTGAAGTACACGACCAGCCGTCCTCCGTCATAATTGTACTCACAACGCACCAGTTTCATCTTCAGACCGTGCTCGCGCACCTTCTGCGCGCAAATCTCCAGCGCCTCCGCCTCTTTGTGCGCCCACATGTCCTTAGAGACCAAATCCCAAGGTGTGGCGAGGCGGACGATGGGCTTGAGTTGTTCGGGCACCTCGGATTGGGGGATATCTCGCACGGGCAAGACGACTTGCCCTAACTCCTTCCCCTTGCTGGTCTCTACGATGACATAGTCCCCTCGCTGTAAGTCGTAGCCCATCGGGTCAAAGTAGTAGATTTTATCGGCACGCCGGAAACTGACACCGACGATCTTTACCATTGGACCATCCTCATTAGGTAAGGAATTATCTTGGGGCAGAGAGGAATAGAACGTCCAAGGCTAATCGCACATTGATGTTCTTCTGCATGTACTGCTGGACGTCCATGAGGCGACGGATGAACTCCCGAACCTTGTCTCTGGGAAAACGCTCGGCCCATTCGGCAAGGACTTCTTCCTTGTCCACGTTCCGTATAGCGTCCGGTTCCCCTTCCTGAATGACCAAGGTATCCCGATATATAAGTTGAAGCAGGGAGAGCAATGTCTCCCGCTTTTCTCTGTCCGCGCGACTCCACTGTTCTGCCGCCTCCAATCGTACCCAACGAGTCCCATTCTGGGCAAATGTCGCCACCAGGTCGAATGCGGTGTCCCGCAGCGCCCAGAAGGCCTCATCCTCGCGCGCCCGAATGGCCCAGCCGGGACGCCCGCCCGAAAGACGGGCCAGCAGCCGCGCCCGCTCTGGGGGTTCACCCCACCTTTCCTCCAGCGCGCGCCTGATCTCCTCCTCGGGCACGGGGCGCAGGGCCATCACCCGGCAACGGGAGACCAGGGTGGACAGGATGGCTTCCTCGGCGGGGGCGGTGAGGATGATGACCACGTGCGCGGGGGGCTCTTCCAGGGTCTTGAGCAGCGCGTTGGCCGCGGCCGGGTGGGCGCGTTCCATGTGGGTGAGGATGAAGACACGGCGACGGGCCTCCACAGGCCGACGACTCACCTCGCGCGTGACCTCGCGCACCTGCTCGACCCGTAAGAGCCCCTCCTGAGGTTCCACAAGCCGCATGTCCGGGTGCACGCCCGCGGCCACATGCCGACAGGAACGACATTCCCCACAGGACGGTTCCTCTCCCTCACACAGTAGGGCCTGGGCAAACACTCGTGCCAGCGTCGTTTTGCCTACTCCCTCTGGACCGGTAAAGAGGTAGGCGTGGCTGATGTGCCCGCTCTTGATGCTGCGAGCCAATAGGTCAACCGCCCACGTATGTCCGATAATCGGCCAGGAGGTCATGGTGCTCTCACGTGCTCATGATTTTAGAAGGGGGCCGGAGTTCACCCCTATTCCCCAATGACTTCTTCTAACCGTCGCTCCAGCACCTGGGAAGCGGTGAAGTCGTCCAGTTGCAGGTACCACTGGGCCACGTCGAGCATGGCCTCCAGGGGCGTGAGGCCCACCAGTTCGCTGTGGGTGATGGTGCAACCGTAGCGCGCGGCTTCCCGTCGAATCATCTCCACCACGCGAAATATGGGGGTCTTCTTGAAGTTGGTGAGGTTCATGGACACCTGGGCCTGACCGCCCACAAGCATCCCTAGGGCCTTGACGTAGCGCAGCCCGCCACTGGAGTGGCGCACGGCGCGGGCGATCTTCTTGGCCACGGACACGTCGTCCGTGTTCAAGTAGACGTTGAAAGCGATGAGGAACTCGCGCGCGCCAATCACCGTCGCACCCGCGGGGCCCAACTCGCGCGGGCCAAAGTCGGGCGCGCGGTCCGGATCGCTCTTTATGGCTTCCTTCAGGCCTTCGTACTCGCCCTTGCGGATGTTAGCCAGGTTCTCTCGGTCCGGGCGCGTGGCCGCGGCCTCGTAAAGGTATACGGGGATGCCCAGTTCTTCACCCACGCGCTGTCCCAGGAGCCGGGCCAGTTCCACGCAATCCTGCATGGTCACGCCTCGCAAGGGCACGAACGGCACTACGTCCGTGGCCCCAATGCGGGGGTGCTCCCCCTCATGTTCGTCCAGATTGATCAGTTCGGCCGCTTTGGCAATGGCACGAAACATGGCATCCACCACAGCTTCAGGTTCCCCCACGCAGGTAATCACCGAGCGGTTGTGGTCAGGGTCGCTCTCAACGTCGAGAATCCAGACCCGAGGCACGCTGCGAATGGCCGCCACAATCTCATCAATAACATCCTGCCGACGCCCTTCGCTGAAGTTGGGCACGCATTCGACCAAACGTTGGGGCAGTGCCATTGTCGTAGACCTCCCTGTCTTGTTGAAGTGCAAAGTGCAAAGTGAATCAAGTAATTGGCATCTGGCCGCTTTGCCACCCGGGGATAGAAGGATACCGTTGGCAAACGTGTGGTGGGAGAGACCGTATTATTTATCCGGTCGTGGACTCGCTATCCGGTTTTCCGCCCTTTCCAGGGCGAGCGCGATGCGCTCCCCAAGGGGCGGATGCGTGCCGTACAGCCACACGTACCAGTGCGGCGGCCAGAGTTCGGCCAGGTTTTGGTCGGCCAGGCGTGCCAGGGCACGGGCGTAGGTGTCTCCCCGTCCGGTAACGTCAATGGCGAACATGTCCGCCAGCATCTCCCGCGTGCGCGACCACAGGTTCACAAGGGGACTAAACGCCCACAAGCAGATCAGGAGGACGAGCAACAGCAAGGGCAGCGATTGAGGGGAAGCCGATTCGATGAGGCCGCGCCCCTCAGCCCAGGCGAGCGCCTGGGCCACTGCCCAGAGGCTGACGAACATGACCAGGCTGTTCAGCAAGAATCCCCACACGATGTCCCGGTGGACGTGGTGGGCCAGTTCGTGGGCCAGGACGGTCTCCGCCTCGTCGGGCGAAAAGGTCTCGGTCAGGGTGTCGGCAATCACGATGCGCCGCGTGGCCCCCATGCCGATGACTGCGGCGTTGGCCGCGCGCGTGCGCCGACTCATGTCAAAGCGGTAGACGTTGGCCGCGGGCACCCCCGCGCGTTGGGCCAAACGCAAGAACCGCTCGCGCAGTTCCTCGTTCTCCAAGGGCTCGAACCTGAAGAAAATGGGCGCAATAAGCACCGGCCCCACAATGGTCAGGACAACCTGAACGACAACGACCACGAAGAAGGCCCACAGCCACCACTCCGGTTGTCCCGTGCCGATAAAGACGTAGATGGCGGCGACGATCAGAGCGCCTATGGGGGCCGCGATGAGGCCGGCCTTGATCTGGTCGGTGAACCAGTCCTCCCAGTTCTGGGTGCTCAGGCCGTAGGCGCGCGCCAGGCGATGGGTGGGGATGGCAACCGCGAGGTGAAGGAGCCACCAGCCCAATCCCAGAACGAGGAAGAAGACCACGGCGCGCAGAACAGGGGAGGACAGGTGGGGCGCCAGGGTTTCGTCCAGGCGCTGGTGAAAGCCGGTTACCAGCCAGGCAAGCAGGTAGAGGGGACCGAGAAAGGATGAAATGAGGGTGAGGCGGCGCCGCGCCGTTCCGTAGGCGCGGGCCTGTTGCTGCCGCTCCGCGTCCACAAGGGATTGTATCTCCGGGCGCCGCCTCATGACCCTCTCGACGTCATTCCTCCCGCTGACCCAGACGGTGGTCTATCATGAGCAGGACAGGCGGGTGGCCCTCCGCCTTGGCGACCATGTCGGCCGCGCGGCCCACGTTGTCCTCCTCTTCCACCTGCTCCTCGATGAACCACTGGAGCATTACCTGGGTGGGGTAGTCGTTCTCCTGCACGGCCAGTTCGTACAGGGCATTGATGCTGGCCGTGATCTTGCGCTCGTGCTCAAGCGCGGCCCGAAAGGCCGCAGCCGGTGATTCGTACTCGGTGGGTACGGCTTCAACCGTGCCCAGGGTTACCGTAGCTCCCCGCTCGAGCACGAAGTCGAAGATCTTCATCGCGTGTTCCAGTTCCTCCTCGCTCTGGACACGCATCCACTTGGCCATCCCGGGCAGATTTTGCGCCTCCAGGTAGGCCGCCATGCCCAGGTACACGTACGCGGAATGCAGTTCTTTGGTGATTTGTTCGTTCAACGCGGCAAGCAATTTATCGGAAAGCATGGTTTCTTCCTCCTCTTGATCAGTTCTCCCCGCACAGTTTCAGCCCTTGCAAGGCAGGTTGGGAACGTGGGTTCAGTTCCAGTGCCTGGCGCAGGTATGGAATGCCGGCCTCACAGTCGCCCAGATAGATATATGAGAGACCAATCATATAATACACGGGTTCCTTCTTTTCTCCCAATTCGAGGGCTTTGGTCAGGGTTTCTATCGTCCCTTCGTAGTTGCGGCGGACGTAGTATACCGTGCCCAGGTGCACGTAGGCCGGCCCGTAGGAGGGGTCGATGTCGATGGCTTTTTCCAACTGCACCATGGCTTTTTGCGGGTCCCCGGCCAGAAAGTAAGCCCAGCCAATGGCGTCCTGGGGCGCGGGGTCGTTGGGACTGATTTCCCGCGCCTTCTGGAAAAGTTCGATGGCCTTGTCGAACTCCCCCAGAGCCTGGTAGTTGCGGCCCGCGGCAATGTAGATGTACGCCAGGTTGGGGTTGATCTCGGTGGCCTTGAGGTAGGCCTGAATGGCTTCATCGTACTTGCCTTGCACTTCGAGGACGTAGCCGTAGTTGCGCCAGATGAAGGGGTCCTGGTCATCGAGGGAAATGGCGGTTTCGGCCTCCTCCTGGGCGCGCGGCCAGTTGCCCATGTCCGCGTAGACCTCTGCCAGGTAAGCGTGGGCCTGGGCGTTGTTGGGGTCCATGTCTACGGCCTCCAGGGCCTTGGCGATGGCCTCCTCGTAAAGCCCGTTCCAATCGAGGGTCATGGCCAGCACGGCCAGGTAGGTGGCGTTGTCGGGATCCAGTTCCACCGCCTTGCGGGCCATGCGCAGGGCTTCCTCCGTCTCCCCGGTGATTGTCAGGAGGCGAGCCAGCCACGCGTAGGCGTCCGCGTTGTCGGGTTCCAGTTCCACCACGTGACGGTAGGCGGTGATGGCGTCCTCCAATCGCCCCTGTTGGAAGGCGTCCTCGGCCTCGGCAAGCCAGGCCAGCGCGGTGCGCGTGGGCGTGGGGGGCGGTTCCGGGGTGACAAAGGGGTTGCGCAGCAGCTCGGGGCGGGTCTCGCGCGCCCAGTATAGCCCGCCTACGGCAAGCACGATGAGCACCAAGTAGCGGAACCAGCCCCGCCGTCTTCGTTTGGGACGCCAATCGCGGTTGATGTACATAGGGCAATCAAACAGTCGAAAAGAGCACGTCCTCTCTCGCAAAGGCGCTAAGCCGCTAAGTGCCAGGACAAAAATGAGGTTGCATGGGCACCAGCCGACGATAGACCATGGACGATGGACGATAGCCTTCAACTGTCATCTATCGTCCATCGTCTGTCGTCCATCGTCTGTCATCCGTACATCCGATGGTCAATGATTTGTGTCCACTAACTTAAGTATGGCTTTTTCCCCTCTGTGCCCTAGCAGCTTGGCGAGATAAGAGGTTCATTTCGCTACAGTTCTTTCTCGTAAATTCGGTATCGCTTGTACGGAATGCCGCCGAAGGAGCGGATGGTGTTGTTCATGGGCACGTTGTTTTCCAGAATCCAGCCCATCTCCGCGCGCTTGTACCCCTTTCGGAACAGTTCCTTGGCCGTTTCGTAGTACATGAGGGCGTCGATGCCCCGGTTATGCCACTCGTGAATGACCCCCATGGCAAAGATACGGGCCGTGTCAATTTTACGCCTGTACCAGAGGAATTTCAACCAGCCGAAGGGGAAAAGACGGCCGTTCAGGTGCTTGAGGACCTGGTTGTAATCGGGAAGGGTGAGCGATGCCCCTATGGGCTCCCACGAGCCATCTTCCCGTCGAACCTCGGCCATGACTGCCAGGTCGGGGTCGATAATGGGGGCCAGGTTCTCGGCCATGTGGTCGATTTCTTCGTCGGTCAGGGGGACAAACCCCCAGTTTTTTTGCCAGGCTTTGTTGTACACTTGCTTGAAGCGGTCCACCTCGTCGGCCAGGTGGGATTTGTCCATCTTGCGCACGCGCACGTTGGGATAACGCTTCTGCACAATGCGCACCACCCGCAGCAGTTTGGGCGGAAGGTCGTCAAGGGATCGATACTGGGTCTGGTCGATGGTGTAAGCGATGAGGTCCATGGCCTTTTCAAAGCCGAAGGATTCCACCAGTTCAGGGTAGTAGGGTGGGTTGTAGGTCATGAGAAAGGTGGGGGGAGAATTGAAGCCGTCCACGAGCATGCCGCACTCGTCATTGGTGCTGAAGTTCATGGGCCCGCGAATGGCGGTCATGCCCCGTTCGGCCACCCACTCACACGCCGTATCCAGGAGCAGGTGGGCCACTTCCTTATCATTGACGGACTCAAAGAAGCCGAAGAATCCTACTCGTTCATTGTGGAACTCGTTGTGGATGTGGTTGATGTGGGCGGATATGATCCCCAGTGGGCCCTGTTCCAGGGGGGCGATGGGGACGGCCGCGCCGCCGGGGGCAGGGATGGGCATCCCCGGCCCCTCGGGCTTGTACGTTCCTTCGACCATGAAAAGGGCCACGTCCATGTGCTTGAAGGAAGGGTTCTTGTTCGGGTCGAAGAATTCCTTCCGTTCCATGATCAGCGGCGGAACCCAATACGGGTCGTCCTTGTAAATCCGCCAGGGGAATTTGATAAAGGCCATACGATCGCGTGATGAGTGCAGGTCGAGTTCGCGAACACGCAAGTTCATGTAGGGCATGGGGCGTTCTCCTTCGGTTGCTTGACGTTCAACCTACGGGTGTTATTCCTCCTCCTTCCAGCCGAGGGCAGCCCACGTGCGCGTGACGTTCTGCCAGTGGGTGCCTGCCCAGTAGATGCGGTGGCATTGGGGACACTCGTAGAATTCGTCCTGGGTCTGGTAGACGTACGGAGGAACGCGCTCGCGCGCGTCTTCTTTGGCAATGGGCTGAAGCCGCGCGTTGCACACGGGACAGCGGGTCTCGTCCAGCGGGCCGTCGATGAATCCCCTGGCCGTGAGTTCCTTCAACTGGGCTTCCAGAGTTTGGTGGTGGATCATCACGCCGAGGCTACCGGCGCGCCGGGCCAGGGCTCGATCGCGGGTGAGGAGCAGGCGCCCCTCCGCGCGGGCGTGCCGCAGGAGGGCCAAATCGTCCGCGTCGTTGAAGAAGGTCACATCATACCCCATCATCCGCAGCCACTTGGCCAAACGGCCCAGCATGGCGTCGGCCACAAACCGGTGGGGAGGTTGACGTTCATCCTGTGTCATGGACATGCCTGGGGAATCCGTCGCTCTTCTCCCGCTGACTGGCCTGAGAATCTTACCTGTACTATACTCTTACCCTGCCCAGTTTGACAAGAACCTGAGGTTTGGCTTTTTGCCCAGGGGGGATGCATGTGGTGAATTCCTCTCTTCTTCTCTACAAGCCGCCGTGCATCTGTATGGATGTATGTGGT
Organism: Anaerolineae bacterium; assembly: GCA_026983525.1. Taxonomy (GTDB): domain Bacteria; phylum Chloroflexota; class Anaerolineae; order JAADDB01; family JAADDB01; genus S141-23. Next base: position 8,679 of record JALWHQ010000411.1, read on the forward strand.
TCATAAGAAAAGGCCAAACTCAAGGAGAGGGGGTGAGGGCGTGGGGAACACGATTTTCCTAACCCTCTCTTGTGGAGTAACGATCATGCCGGGATTGGGAATTGCCGAAGTCTCCCTCATAGGTGCCATCACATGTCTGTACGGCTTACTTCCCCTGGCAGGTATCGTGCTTCTCTACGTCCTGTTGCGTCGGATAGCCCGAGTGGAAGCGCTGTTGCGGGAGGTGATGGACAAGGTCGAGGAACGAGCGGGCCAGGGCGGTGGGGAAGGGTGACTTGCCCAGAGTTCCGAAGTCTCTCAGACTTCGGAACTCTGGGAGAAAGGCTTACACCTGGTCCCATTCGGGGGGAGCGGTGTCGGGCACTTTGGCCAGGGCTTCTTCGAAGCGGGCGCGGCTTGCTCGTTGCGCCCGCGCTTCCAGATATTCTTCCGTGGCCAGCGCGGCCATCTTTTCCGCCAGAGCCAGCGTAATGAACTGGTTGATGGAGACTCCTTCTTTCTTTGCCATTTCCCTTACGGCTCGATGCAGTGATTCGGGTAGCCGTACGGTAATCGCGCTCATCGGACCACTCCTATCTTTCTCAAGAACATCTGTGGGGTCATGACCTCAACGCCGAATTGTTCTGCTCCCTTGAAATCGCGCAGGTTGAACGTGACAATAGTAGCACCTCCAGCGGCGACAGCAAGTTCCAGTACCATGTCATCGCTTGGATCCTTCAGGAAAGGTCGCCACAAGTAGAAGACTCTCTGTGGTCGTCCTACCAGGCAAAGATAATCGATAATGGCTTCGATATCTTCCTCCGTGAGGGGTGTATCGTCCAGAACTCGTTTAGCCACGAGTTCGTATTCGAGCACTAAAGGCACCGAGAGAACGACGTCGAACTTCCCTGTACCTACCAGGGAAAGTAGCAAGAACGACGCTCCTCGCCGAGAGCGTAGGGCGGCGATAAAGACGTTCGTGTCCATGACGATTCGTGGTGTGACCATAGTGATATTATATACGCGACCAGAAGTGGGCGCAAGGTACGGAGCAGGAATGAGGTGCTATCCCTATGGGGTGGATGACGGCAACCGGCCAAGGCGCTGGCGTCCCGTAAGGACGCCTCATGTTGAGCAGGCACATTCATGCGGCTACATTGGGCGTGAAAGCGGCATCGAGATACCGCAGTCCAAAGTCCTGCCCCCGACTGTTAGGTTGGCGTTTCCACCAGCAGTCGCCGTAGTTCGAAGATCTGGTCGCGGATGGCCGCGGCCCGCTCGAATTCCAGGGCTTCCGCGGCTTCCTTCATGCGCTTTTCCAACTCGGCGATGACGCGCTCGATCTCCTCGCGCGGGAGCGCGTGCACGGCAATGGCCTCCTCGGCCTCGGCTTCCCTGGTCTCGTACCGCGCCCGCTCCTCCGCAATGACCCGCACCCGATCTGTGAGGTCGTGGATTTCCTTGACGATGCTGCGCGGCTCGATGCCGTGGGCCTTGTTGTACGCCTCCTGGATGCGGCGACGACGGTTCGTCTCCTCGATGGCCCGCCGCATGGAGTCGGTGATGGTGTCCGCGTAGAGGATGGCGGTGCCGTTGACGTGCCGCGCGGCGCGCCCAATGGTCTGAATGAGCGCGGTCTCCGAGCGCAGGAAGCCCTCCTTGTCCGCGTCCAGGATGGCGACCAGGGACACTTCGGGCAGGTCGAGGCCCTCGCGCAGCAGGTTGATGCCCACGACCACGTCGTACACGCCCAGGCGCAGGTCGCGCAGGATTTCCACGCGTTCGATGGTGTCGATTTCACTGTGCAGGTAGTGGACACGAATGCCCAGGTCTTGCAAGTACTCGGCCAGGTCCTCGGCCATGCGCTTGGTCAGGGTGGTGACCAGCGCTCGTTCCCCGCGAGCCACCCGCTTGCGGATTTCGCCCACCAGGTCCTCGATTTGCCCCTTGGTGGGCCGCACCTCCACCTTGGGGTCGAGGAGGCCCGTGGGGCGGATGAGGAGTTCGACGATTTGTTCGGAGACTTCGCGCTCGTAGGGGCCGGGCGTGGCCGAGACGTAGATGACTTGGTTCAGCCGCTCGTTGAATTCCTCGAAGGTGAGGGGACGGTTGTCCAGCGCGGAAGGCAGGCGAAAGCCGTACTCGACCAGCGTCTCCTTGCGGGAGCGGTCGCCGTGGTACATGCCCCGCAGTTGGGGGATGGTCATGTGCGACTCGTCGATGAAGCAGAGGAAGTCGGGCGGGAAGTAGTCGATGAGTGTCCAGGGCGGAGTGCCGGGCGGGCGCTGGGAGAGGTGGCGGGAGTAGTTCTCGATGCCCGAGCAGTAGCCGACCTCGCGCAGCATCTCGATGTCGTAGCGGGTGCGCTGTTCCAGGCGCTGGGCTTCGACCAGTTTGCCCGCCGCGCGCAGTTCCTTCAGCCGCTCCTCCAGTTCGGCCTCGATGTCC